>CAZLKI010000096.1:1279-9899 GCA_964560035.1 uncultured Synechococcus sp. | reverse complement strand
ATCCGCCATCTTGTGAAAATTCTGCTGAAATAGTGCAGCACTAGAGAATGGGAAATAAAAAAGGGCAAGAGCTACCGAAAACTCTATAAACAGGGCAGTACGTCTTCACAGACTGAATGAAACAAAAAAATATCTCAAACGTAATGTAGGGCATACAGAAACGTACCCTGAAATGGGTAAACGCTTGCGGAGCTATCCGTTCGAGGATAACTAGATGACAACGGATATTCTAGTAAGTTCGGATAGGACATGATTTGTAAGAGGTTGAGTAGGATTACCAAAAAATACGAAATCAGCCCAAGAATCCCGTTACTTCAGCGAGGGGAATGTCAAAATTTCTCAAAACTTTTATATAATAGGCGATCGCCTGAGATCGAGATATAATATTTGGGACATTTAGTATTAATTTTTTATGTCTGAACCTACAAATCAAGAATTAAAGGAACTAATTCTTAACCTAGAAAAAATGCTCCTCAGTCTAGAAAAAACAGTTCAGAACTTAGACAAAAAAATAGACATCCAATTTATTGAGTTAAAAAGTGATGTTAGATCGGTGGAAGAAAGATTAGGTGGCGAAATTAAGCGAGTTGAAGAAAAAATTAACGGCATAGATAAGCGGATTGAGAATGAAGAGTTTATTAGTCGCGGCGCACTTACTGCCGTATTTGTCAGCGTTTCGGCGGGAGTAATTAAATTTCTGTTTTCTAGTTCTGTTCCATAGCTAGATTCACAAAGGCGATCGCTGAGGTAAAAAAGTGATGCTAGGTTTGCTGAAGAATGACTAAGTGCGGAGTTAAATAAGTAGCTTAGAGCCTAGTAGTAATGCTAAAACCGTGGGAATCGGTGCCGCAGGTATGTAAAAGTTCGTAGCGATCGCCCAGTTGTTTGACCTGTTGAGTTTGACGAACGCTGGGTCTCCACGGCATAGAATTTGTATAACAGTAGTAGGTTTCAATCCCATCAATACCCAAAGCAACGGCAGCAGAAACTAATTCTTCGGGCGATCGGCGGTAGCGGGCGGGATGGGCTAATACGGCAATACCTCCAGCTTGATGAATTGCATTAATTACACTTTTTGCTTGATAGTCAATTCCTGCCGTAGTCTTACCTTGTAAATATGGCTCAATCAAGGAATGATTGGGATCGAAGCTGTAGCCTAAAATGTGGACTTCGGTAAATAGCAAACTTGCATTAATTTCAATCCCAATATAAAGTTTGGGTAAGTCGGCAATGTGTGTAAACTGTTCTAAAAGTTGATGCGCTTGGTAATAGCCCTGGACAGTATGGTGATCGGTAATAGAAATATGTTCGACTTTTGAGGCGATCGCCTGTTTCACGATATCTTGAGGCTGCATCTGTCCATCAGAATAAACTGTATGCAAATGAAAATTTAACAAACTAGGGCAGCTTTCTGAATTTACTGAAGCAAAAACCTGTCGTAATCTAGTTGCTGTAAGGTATGAGGATAAGTGAATTTGACTTATCATAAAAAGTCCTGTCAACTGTCTATATATTAATTTATCTTAACTTAGTTAGTACTTAAATTAGGAGATTTAATAGGGATTAATATGTAATTGCTTGATTTCTTAATTTTTCTACTTAATTTTTTAGTTTAAAGGGACTAGCTAGAGGTTCTCCGATAAAAATCCCTTGTCCGGGTTGCTCTACACTTTTCCAGTAAGCCTCAATCAAGCGATCGCCTCGTAAATAATCAAACATCAAGATCCCTGGGTTTAGAAACTTTTGGATAAAATTACAAGGTTCAACTACTGTGCCATAGCTCCCTGTAGCGAGCTTTATAAATTCGGCGAGAGCTAGTTCCGAACCATTAGGATTAAAATTTACCCCGATGAGATTTTCGGTCGCGATTCCTCTTTGTTCTTTGTAATAGTTGGCAACTCTGACGCTCAAGGGATCGGCTTGGTTGAAAATTATGGCTAGGTCGTGGCGATCGCTCTGAGATGGATAAAAACATTGCCATCCCATAGTTAAAATTAAAACTAAAGCGAAAATAGTAACTAAGGCTTTAACTGTTGTTTTTGCCAAGGTAAATCACTAGCTCCTTGTAAGATTAAATCTTTAATAATTTGAGCCGTCACTGGTGCCATCAACACGCCATTACGATAATGTCCAGTAGCAAGCAGAATATTGGGGCGATCTGGGATAAACCCGATAATCGGCGAACCTTGGAATTTAGGTCGAGGGCGATCGCCTGCCCAAGTTGATAGGATTTTAGCCTTACCAAAAGCAGGACAAAACTTTGAAGCTCGCTCTAAGAGTAAATTTATATTTTCAGCCCTAGGTAAAACCTCATAATCAAACTCTACTGTTGCTCCGATCGAGTATCGATCTTCTCCCAAGGGCACAATATTCAGATCTTCACTATGAACTATGGTTTTTAGGTCAACTTCGGGGAGATAAACTTCAATTGCCTGTCCGCCTACAGGGAAGAGTACTTCGGGTTTACTTTTTGATTTAATTACTTGCTGAATTAACGGACTAGAGCCTAATCCTGCCGTTAGAATTACCCAGTCAGGAGCTAATTTTTCTAACTCAGTTAAGTTACAAACGGGGCGATCGCACCTAAATATCACTCCATTTAATTTAGCGGCGGTGACTAAAGCTCGAACTAAAATATGCGGATTAATAGCCCGATCGTCAAAGCTATGCAAGGCTACCTCTGCCTGAAATTGGGGATATTGCGATCGCAGGCTACTTCGATCTATCCACTCCATCCGAAATCCTTGAGATCGTCTAAGGGTAATTAATCCTTTCCATTTTGATTCAAGATCGCCTTCAAGATTATTAATCAGCATAAAAATGCCCTGACGATTGTAGGGAATATTAATGCCAGTGATAAGCTCTAATTCAGGAACTAAAATTTCATAACGCCGCAGACTAGCTAATCGTAAAGTAGTTAAAGCCACATTATTATTAGTCGTGATACTACAGGCTGCCATCATTACGCCAAGAGCAGATTTGGTTGAACCCTGACCAACTTGAGACTGAGCTTCTAGTACTGTAACTTCTAAATTAGAAACCAAACTGAGTTCGTAGGCGATCGCGGCACCGATAACTCCACAACCTACAATTACAATCTTAGAGGAAGACATCTAATCTAAGTTCCAGTTAAGTTCTAGTCCGTTTGCGCCTAGATTCGGCAGGAGATTGAATTTTAACTTCGGTTATTAGTGGTTCTATCACTTCTTCGGTTTCCGTTATTTTTTCATTTTTATCATTCAGATTGAATAATGTAGGTTTTAGTTCGGGTTTTACTATTTTGATAACTTCCGCATTAATATTTTCATCAATATGGGTTGAATTAATATCTATTGAAACGATCGGCTCAGGCGAATTATCAAACTCCGATCCCAATTCAATTGGGGATTCCACTTCCGAATCAATTGGGATATTAGGTACGGCAATTTTAGGTACAGTTCCGGGTAATGCCACCGACACGATCGCCGAGCGTGCATCCTTAATTTCTCGATTAATCAATACTAAAGGTGAAATTCCCATCAAGGCATAAACTTCTTGCTCTTCCAATGTCATCTCGACCGTAATCAGTTCTGGAGCTTCTAGTTTGGGACGCGGTACCGCCCGTTTGACTTTTTCGGCGATCGCTATCACTTCTTCAACTACTGGTTCGGGAATAACTATTTCCACTTCGGTTGGTACCACAGATAGCTTTAACTCTTTAGAATCTGTTCGAGGCTCTAGTCTAGATTCTAATCTGGTCTCTGGTTTGGGTTCTAGTTTGGGTTCGGAGCGTTTGGGCTTTTCTCTGGCTTCTCGCACTACTTCCACAGGGGAGAGGGATGGGCGATCGTTGGTAGGACGTTCTAAATCCCGCGTCCGTCTTTTCCGTCTCGAACCGTTGCGATCGTTATAACTAGGATGACTAATTAAATTAGCTTCACTGCCACCCGTCAGATCGGAATAAGGATCTTCACTATCTAAGTCCAAATCGAGCTTGGTGGAGAGATCGAGCTTTGTTGAAAGACGGGAATCTCTAGAAATTGCCTCGGCTGATTGCAATGCAGTTTCACCGGGTAAATGCACCAAATGCCCTAAGCCATTACAAGTGGGACAAGGACGACCAAATAACTCATAAATACTCTGTCCCTGACGTTTGCGGGTTAGTTCGACCAATCCTAATTCGGTTAACTGGGCAATTTGCGGGCGAGATTTGTCAGATTGTAAAGCCTTAGAAAATTCTTGCAATAACTGCATTTGATCTTTTCTAGTATCCATGTCGATAAAATCAACCACGATTACCCCTGCAATATTTCGTAACCGCAGTTGCCGAGCTACCTCTACGGCAGCTTCACAGTTTGTCCACAGAACGGTTTCACGAGAGGTTTGAGACTGGGTAAACGAGCCAGAGTTGACATCAATTACGGTCAGAGCCTCAGTTGGAGCAATGATAATATAGCCGCCCGAAGGTAAGTCTACACGCGGACGTAGTGCTTCACGAATCGCCGCATTTACCCGAAAATATTCTAAAATCGAAGTGCGTTCTTTGTGCAAATCTAGGGCGATGTTAGCAGGAATATTTCCATCTACCCAACTAAGTAAGTGATGTTTAACCCGCTTTAGTCCCTCACTTGTATCTGTAACAATCCGATTTACTTCATCAGAATAGGCATCGCGCAAAATTCTTTGAATAAAGTCATTATCGCGATTTAGCAAACTAGGATAACGGGTAGTACTTGCTTCTTGTTGGATACTTTCCCATTGTTTTTGCAGATTATCTAAATCTTCAATAATCATTTCTTCTGGCATATCTTCTGCCTCGGTACGAATTAATAAACCCATACCTGCGGGCTTAGTTAAAATCCCTAAAGCTCTTAACCGATTGCGTTCTGCCTCGTTTTTAATCCGTTTAGAAAGGCTTACTCCTCGACCAAAGGGCATCAATACTACATAGCGACCGGGCATGGACACATTACCTGTAAGTCGTGGTCCTTTGTTACCTGTAGGCTCCTTCATGACTTGTACTAACACTCTTTGTTTCGGAGTTAGCAATTCGCTAATAGAGCCACCCGATCGCCTCAGTTTTAAAGGTCCTAAATCGGTAACGTGAATAAAGCCATTGCGATCGCCATCACCAATATTTACAAATGCGGCATCAATACTAACGAGGATATTCTCCACAACCCCCATGTAAATATCCCCAACTTGATGGGTACCTGTCGCAACAATAATTTCTTCAATCCGATCTTCACTAAATACAGCAGCCGTTCTGTACTGCTCCGCAATAATAATTTGCTTGGGCATCCAAGTTCCTCTAGGGTTTTAACAGTGGTTTTTAAACAGTTTTTGATTAATCCAAAAAGTCTAAGAATCAAGATAAATAACTTTTTTAGTTAAAAAATTACTTATAGTTAAAAAATTACCTGCTCAAATAGATCCACATTTTTGTCATCTTCTGAGACTTAAACCAAAAATCTGTTTTTTGTAAACGAGTAATTGGAAAGCTCTGCTTCGTCAGGCAAAACTGATACTCAAGCAAGATGTTATTGGCTTATACTGAAATGCTTGGGCAGGATTTGGAAATTTTCCAATTAGACAAGCGTAATTCTTTAATTCTTAGACTAGATTCTTAAACAAGGTACTTTCTTGTACGCAAACAATTAACATTACTGAGCTTTTGTTTGGTAAGTACCCTTGATCGGTATTATATCCTAAGAATTTAAAGTTACTCAAAAACTTATTTAATCCAAGTCACTACTTGATACTTTTATTAATAAGAATTTTGAGCAGTAATTTAAAGAATAATCTTGCAAATATTTTTTGAGCAGCCATGACCAGATTTCCGATAATATTACTAAGTGCCTATTAAGCCTTTTACCTATTAAGCCTTTTATAAGTGCGACTAATTAAATTTTTAGCTAAATTTTGGAGACTACCCTGAATACTCGTGTTATCTTAGTTCGCCACGGTGAAAGCACTTCTAACAGTGCGGGGATAGTTCAAGGTCGTGGTCATAGCGATCGCCCCGATTTGCAACCGCCTTTAACGATAAAAGGACAACAACAGGCAAAGTTAACTGGTCAAGCACTGGCTAATTTGACTATAAATGCGGCATACTGCAGCCCCTTAGTTAGAGCTAATCAGACAGCTAATTTGATTTTAGAGAATAGATCGATAGATCTAGAAATATACGAAAACCTCAGAGAAATTAATCTGCCCCTGTGGGAGGGTATGACCTTTGCTGAAGTGCGATCGCAGTATCCCGAACAATACGATAACTGGCATCATGCTCCCGACCGATTAATGATGTCTATGCCCAAAGGGAAATTAGAAGGTAAGGACTTCTATCCAGTCATAGATTTATTTGAACAAGCTCAAAAAGTTTGGAAAGAGATTCTCCCTAAACATCAAGGGCAAACTATTCTATTAGTCGCACATAGCGGCATTAATCGGGCTTTGATTGCTTCGGCACTAGGGATAGATCCATCGCGTTATCATTATCTGCATCAATCTAATTGTGGGATCAGTATCTTAAATTTTAAGCAGGAAGATCTGGATCGAGAATCTAAATATACCGCTCAGTTGGAATCTTTAAACCTTACTTCTCACTTAGAGGCGATTACTGGAGATATTTTACCGCCTACCAAAAAAGATCGTGCGGGAATCCGACTCTTGTTAGTGCGTCATGGCGAAACTGATTGGAATCGGGATAAAAGATTTCAGGGGCAAATTGATATTCCGTTAAATCCTATGGGTGAGATTCAGGCTCAAAAAGCGGAGGAGTTTCTCAGTAAAGTTAAAATCGATTTAGCTTTTAGTAGCTCGATGTTGCGCCCCAAACAAACTGCCGAAATTATTCTGAAACGGCATCCAGACCTTGATTTGAAATTACTAGATTCGCTTAAAGAGATTTCTCACGGCAAATGGGAAGGTAAATTAGAAGCAGAAATTGCCGCCGAGTTTGCAGGAGAGTTAGAAAGATGGCAAAATACTCCCGAATCAGTACAAATGCCTGAAGGCGAAAATCTGGATGATGTCTGGTCGCGGGTAAAAGTCGCTTGGTTTCAGATTATCGATGCGGTTCCTAATGGTGAAACTGCGATCGTTGTCGCTCACGATGCTGTAAATAAAGCAATTCTTTGTCAGTTATTTAATCTCACTCCAGATCGCTTTTGGGCATTTAAGCAGGGGAACGGTTGTGTGTCAGTGATTGATTATCCTAAAAATTCCGATACGCTTGTGCCTGTGTTGCAATCGATGAATATTACTACACATTTATCTAATAGTGTCTTAGATAGTACGGCGGCTGGAGCTTTATAGGTTTTTAGTTGGTTAAGGATTAGTAATCGTAGGGATTTTTGGGTGTGGCGATCGCCTCAATACTAACAGGCTGAATAGTTAACTGACGTTTGCTATTTATAGTTTCGGTGATCATGGTTCCAGCTATTTCAAACCATTGGTCGGCGGGATAGCTACTGCGATTTTGGCTAAGTTTAACGGGTAGGCTCACAGGGTAAACATCGGCAGCACAGCAAATAATAATAAAACGAGAAATTAACATCACTTGCTCAGAGAGTTCTTGGGGATGGACAGCAAAGCCTTGAAGTTTCACCTTCTGTCCAGTATAAGCATCAGGTTCTGGATAGACATTTAAGGTTCTGACCCATTCAATTAGCGATCGCTCCTCAGGTCGATTACTAGCTCGAAACGATTGAGGAACCGATCTAATTGCCCCCAGATTATCCCCTACACCCCTATGTATAGCTACATCACTGGCAAAGGGTTTAGGTGTGATTACCAATCCTAGAATTGCTGATGCCAATAATAAACCACCACTTAATCTGCTGGGAAAAAGATTTGTGTGTTGCTGTTGGCTATATTTGGATTTTGGGATTTTGCTTAGTTCCCATGATTTAATTCCACCTATGGCAAGTAATAAAAAACCTGCAATTACAGTAAAGGGAATATAGTTGGGATGAATTAAAACATAAAGTTGCCCAGATAACCACAGCTTAATTATTAAGATTCCCCACGCGGCGATCGCTACTAATCCTAAACCTGTTGCCGACTTAAAAAATATCATAAATCTATATTTACCACTATTAATTCTGTTAATTTACCTTTCTTTGCAACTTCTGCGATTGTCATGTTTCTAAAAATTTTAGTCTTTGGGTTTTAGGCGATCTTGCTATTCTAATTGGTAGCTATTTATTATTAACCAGTTTATTAACCAGTTTTTTATGGTTGGTGCTAGGATCTTTGAGTATTTTTTTATGGGTATTGAATCTAGTGGAATTAACCCGATTATCAAGTGACGGACAAGTTCCAATTCCCCAATCTTTACGCATTTTCCAGAATTGGCAAGTAGGTCAAGAACTCACTGCTATCAATTTTGGTGATGGCATTCTTCTAAAACCTAAAAATCCGTTTACAGTGACAACTTTAGAGCAGGTTGGAGGATGTTTAAAATACCAAGGATCTCCAAAAACCCTAGATGAAATAGAAGATGGAATCCGTACAGGAGTCATGGAGCATTGACGTGATTGCAGTTGATACAAATGTTGTTGTGCGTTTATTAACAAAAGATCACGAAGAACAATACCAAAAAAGCTTCATGCTATTTCAGGAGCAAAATGTGTTTATT
>CAZLKI010000096.1:0-1179 GCA_964560035.1 uncultured Synechococcus sp. | reverse complement strand
TTGCTGTGCCAATATCAGAGACTGCTCTAAGCTTTCCCAATTTCCCGATTCAACTTGAGCAATTAAATCTGCCAAAACTACTTGATATTGTCTGAGACTATCTAGTAAAGCCATTTGATTATATTCAGCAATTAAGCTTCCTAACTGGGGATTACCACCACCAACTCGGCTAGTATCTTGAAATCCCGAACTTGCTAGATGTTGGGACAGTTGCGCGATCGCCCGATCTTTTTCTCTTCCACAAGCCAAAATTAAACCCGCACTGACTAAAATTGGTAAATGACTGATCCATGCCACTGCGCGATCGTGGGTTTCTGGATCGCACTCATAAACTACTGCCCCCACTGATTGCCAAAGCGATCGCAAAATATTAAATGCCTTGGGATCGGTATCAGAATTCGCAGTTAAAACGCAGGGACGATCTTGAAATAAATTTTTTTGAGCCGCACTGATTCCGTTGAAAGCAGTACCCGCCATCGGATGTCCGCCGATAAATCTGGAATGAAGTTTTTGTGCTTTATAAACGATCGCTGACTTGACAGAACCAACATCCGTAAGAATTATTGAAGAATTAAGATGGGGAGCGATCGCTTCAATAGTGCTTAAAATGGCATCAATCGGCGTACAGATAAAAATCACTTCGGTTCGATCTAGATCTTTAATTTCACCTAGTTCTAAACAAGCAAAATCCGCTACTCCCAGAGATATAGCTCGATCGCAGGTTAATTGATTACGGCTTAGTCCCCATACATAATGCCCTTGCGATCGCAAGTCTAAGCCTAAGGAACCACCGATTAAACCTAAGCCGATGATACCGATGTGCATTTTAAGACCTTAATTAAAAATTAAAGTTTATTTAAATTCAGTCCTGCTTCTTTGGCAAAAGCGGCTAAACCTTTCTTCTGTAGAGTTTTAATCGCCTTGGTAGAGATGCGTAAAGCCACAAATCGCTTGCCTTCTGCCCACCAAACTCTTTTATTTTGAAGATTGACGTGTTGCAGACGCTTGTGCATTTTGTGAGAGAAAGAGATAGAAATGCCGTTATTGGCTTTCTTTCCAGTAAGTTGGCATTGACGCATGATCGACTATTCCTAGATTTTTAGTACAGCTTATGATTATACAGATTTTTATCGGAAAATTGGGTTTAAAACCTCGTCCTTCAGGACGACTTTATATTCT
>CAZLKI010000095.1:0-10050 GCA_964560035.1 uncultured Synechococcus sp. | reverse complement strand
CGACTAACTGCCCTTGAATATCTGCAACTATAGACCTTGTAAGCTTGCGATCGGGCGGAGAATTACTATCGTTAGTAACAACCTCTACCTTAGCTATACTGAATGCGCCCACAGAGTTAGTAGTTCCTAAGTCAATACCGATCGCTTTGCTCATTGTGATTTTTGGGAAAGATGACGGAGTTTCCTCAAAAATAGCCTATTTACTGGGACATATCAAGATTAAAGATAATTAATTTGCAGATTCTAGTATATTTGTCCAAGATTGCTTAGTACTAATATGAAAGACTGTATCGATCTAATGTTTGGTTGGATCTTGAGAATACAAAGAGCGATCGCTTAACATCTTTAACTAATGCCCTATTCGTATGAGGAGATGACTGCTTATCCTTTAAGTACAAAAGGTCAAGTCCTAAGAATGACAATCTTGAATGCTTATAAGCTCTCTGATGGAGGTATTTGTCTCTCTAAGTTGGCTTTGAATTCTGCCTTGCCCTTATTCCAGTTCTCGATTTCAGACTCTGGAATACTAAATGTCCCTGCTGCTAATTGTTCGAGTTTATCTACTTCATCCAATTCCTCTTCGGTAGTTTTAGTCATTGCGATCGCTATTAATTCTAGTTTTCTAAATACTCTGCCACGGCTTTCAAATCTTCTATAGCTCTATTAAAATGATTTAGCATAGCTTCAGTTTGTTCGTTGTCAAAGCTTAGTTTGGGATTTTGCAGGGCAAGCTCTTGAATTGCCTCTAGCCATAGGGAAAGGGGTACATTGTTCACGGCTGCACGGATGCCCATATTTGCTAATATTCCTAGATAAAAGCCTGTGAAGTCTTGTCCACCATAGCTATATAGACCATCTGTTAGTTCTAGCTTTTCGGGTGTGTACTCAAAGTATTGGTCTGCGGTGATGGCGGTGGGATCGAGTTGGGGTTTGGGTAGTGGTATCTGGGTCATGGTTTTTAAGATTTGATTTAAGTTAAATGTTATTTTACTGATCTAGCGATCGCTTTTTAGCAGGTTAAAAATCACTTTCTAGACGCTGCCGCCCATACCTTCGATAAAGGTATCTATAAATAACTGGATCTTCTCGGCTACGCGGTCTATTAATGAAATTTATACACTTTGTAAATTATTCCAGCTTAATAGGGGAGGGTGATAGAAAACTTATTCAAGAAATAGCAACTTATTGAGAAGTCTTTACATAGGTGACTTCAAAGGTTTTACAAAGTCGGCACTTCTGAAGTCGGTTATTGAAGTTAAATGTTTCGTTCATACCGTATTGTTGAAAGATATCAAGTCCGCGATCGAGAATGATCTTCCAGCCATGATCGGTGACTATATGACGGGCATGGATTGTTCTACTTTTATCGAACTCCCAAGTAAACTTAATACCGACAGTAGAACTCGATGCAGTAATTTCTTCAAAATACTCTTTTTGTTGTAATCCTTTGAATTCATCTTCAGTCGTAATTAAATGAATCGAAATCTCCTCTTCTTCAGGCTTGAACTTAGCAACAGTTTCAAGGAATTCCATAAAATTTCTGACTTGATAGAAGATGCGAATGTAGGGATCGGTTATAGTTATATTCTTTGCTCCACTAATGTATGCTCCAAAGAGGTTATCAAACGATATTCCATGCTGGTTTTCTTGAATAGTTAGGTGTTTTTCCTTTAATAATTCTTTAGTAGAAGAATTCCGATCGTCTATTAAATCTGACGACCCAATTCCAGAATTAGTATTGACATCATAATTACCTTCAATATCTTCAACTTTAAGGTAGTAGTGAGGATATTGCTCCTCTTCTAACGTAGTAAGTGTTGTGGGCTGACCTTCTAAATTAAAATAAATGAACTTAACGGCAGAGTAGGTAGAATCAATTCGCATTAGCTGATCTTTAACCCGTTTCCGACCTTCGATCGCAAATTTGAGTAGTTCTTCAATTTCCTCTGTACTTGCGTCACCTTGGGGATAAATTATTTTCATTAAGCCAGAAAAAGTCTTGTTAATGCTATCGCGATCGCGAGTAGAGATATCTGAAGACAAGGTAAATTTCTCTTGGTAGCGATCGGAGTAATCGTGATTTCGCATTGCCCGTAGGATTTCTGCAAGGTAGTCCACTACAAATCCGTAGCCACTGGAAAACATCTCACCTCGGATAATATCAATTTCCCACCCAGGGATATAAAAATGAATGCGATCGAGGAAGGCTGAATCATAGAACTTATCAGGGAGTACCTCGAACAGGTCAGAATGCTTAAGCATATATGGAACAGTGTGATTAGTGTTACCGACAAATACCATAGAGGCTTCCGCCCCAAGAGTTTCAACACCACGGGAAAAGGATTTGTTTGCCATGTAGTTTTTCATAATGTCTACAAGGGACTTATCAACACGCTTTTGTTTGCCAGCAAATTCATCAAAAGCTACTACATCCCAATAGCCGACTAAGCCAATCTTGCCTGATGCGTTATTGACAAAGAGCTTGGGAACGGTAACTTCTCCACCCGAAAGCAGAATGCCATGGGGCGAAAACTCAGAGTAGATATGAGATTTACCTGTACCCTTTGGACCTAGCTCGATCAAGTTATAGTTACGTTCGCAAAAAGGAATGAGCCTAATCAGTTGACTGAGTTTATTCCGCTTGCCAAACATTTCAGGATTGAAGCCAATGCTTTGCAATAATAGATCGATCCACTCATCTGTAGAAAAGTGCTTGCGAGCTTCAACGTATGATTCAAAGTCAAAATGCGATATTTGAATTGGTTTTAGTGATGATAGGAGCCAAGGGCTATTTTTTTGCTCTTCATTGAATTCGTATTCAACATCGGCGATGCACCAGACTCCACTTACTAAGAGCTTGGGATGAGCTTTGACGGTACCCGAATCAACTTCCACTTTTTTGATGCCAAGATTTGAGAACTCAGCTTCATAAACATCAGCTTTATCATTTAAAGAAACACTGATTTTATCAATAACTTTGTAACGCCCTTTCTCTTTGATATTTGAGCGGATCAGCCCTGCTTCATTGCGATGGACATAGTGCTTGCGGAGAATTTCCTTAACGGTTTCAATGCCTGTTTCAATAGTGGCTTCGTCATTTGTAGCGCAGTATTGTCCTAATAAATATTCCAGCACATAGGATGGAACGATCGCATTACCTTTTACGGCTTTAACAAGGTCTTTGCGAACCACTAGACCGGGAAAGTGTAAATTAATTTTTTGATCGAGTGCATTCATAGATTCCTCCTTTTAACTCTCCAATTATTACTCTATAATTCCCGCGTCAAAAATCAAAATCACTGGTAAACGATCGCCGCATTTGATAACGCACTGATTTGTACTCTTTGTAATGAGATGTTCCTGTCAGCTTTTCTTCTAAACGCAGAATGACTTCTTGATTATTAGCTGAATCTGCTTTTCGAGTCATTAAAAATCTAACTTGCAATTCCCGTTCTCTGGGGTTATCGGAAGTAAAATCGAAGGTCAGATCGTGAGAATCAGAAATTAGATCGCCTGCTAGGGTGTATATGCCAGCACGAAGAGTTCTTGATTGCACTTTGTCTGTAATCGGCTCCACTTGATAGAGTAATACTGCTAGTTGCCCTGATGTAATTGTTGAACTAGAACCGCGTAAAATATCGATTTCTACTACTGAGACATCGCTCTGACGTTTTTTATTAATCTTGATGATGGGAATAACTACTTCTTGGAGTGTTGCCCCTCCGTGAACAAAACGACTACCAGATCCCTTGAGACGTAATCGATTGATCGACTTGGGAATGCAAACTTCCATATCTCCATCTAAGCCAAGGGCGGCAGCAGTGAAAAACTTGACGCTACTGGAGGGATTGAGTCCTTTACCGAGTACGAAGCGGCGATCGCGATAAAGAATAGTCTGCCCTGTAACGTCTTGACTGAGGTAGTCGCTTTCAGCGATCGCTTGGTTTTGGTAAATGAAACCATGATCTGCTGTGAGCAAAATATTGTTGGCGTTGGCTGCGGCTAGTTTTTTTACTAACTTAAGTAGATCTTCTAGGGCTTGCTCGGCGGCTTCAAATGCTTGCCCTTCAGATTGGAGTTTGTCGCCAGTATGATCTATGCGGTTGTGATAAACATAGATGACATCATTGGCTTTAAATAGTTCGCGGGACTCATCTCTGTTCATGTTCATAAAGTTTTCAGACTTTATGGCTGTGGCTCGATTATTAACTGCTTGCTTGAGAATCTTGTCTCTGTTGATGGTGCCACGAGAGGGTAGATCATCCACTAGCACTTCACCAGTATCGTTATCTGAAAACTTTAACGTGGTATTTGGTAATAAGGCTGCCATCCCTAGTTGGGTAAAACTGGGTAACATTGATAAGGCTGGCTCTATGGTGGCTTCATATCGATCTTCTTGTCGAATCAAGCTTAGAAATTCATCGCCAACCTCATAGCGCATGGCATCGGAAATAATTACGCATACTTTATTATCTTTATCCAGAAAGGGACGCACCCAGAGTTTAAAGAAATTTTTCTGGGTAGGGATTGATGCGACATCCCATTTACTTGCTGCATCTACAAGAGTTTGCCAGCGATCGCTTAATTTAAGCAGATACTTATTGGAGTAAAGGTTTTCGATTTGGGTATTTAGTCCGCCCATGAGAGATACTTCTCCTGCACATTGGACGTGGTAGATAAATTTGCGGTAGAGTCGATCTATGCGGAACCATGAACAGGTATATTTTTCAATGCCGTCTACCATAGAATCCATTGCTAGATTTGCTTCCTCTAGGGTTTGGATGAACTGGGCAGCGTAATCAATTGCTTCATAGAGGTGTTCAAATTCTGCATACCAATGGCATTGACGGCGTTGCCTCACCCAAATTGATACATCAGCAGTAGCAATGGTTCTTGAGGATATACCGTGCACTAGATCGCTTATCACCTTTTTGTCGATCAGACGGAAGTAATCTAAGTCGATTAGGTCTCGGAAATCTCGATTACTTATGTCGTGCTCGATGCTCAGGCTTTCACCACAATCTAGGGAAAGGGTTTCAAAGGACTCGGCAAATTGACGGCTATCTTTCCAGCGTTTTAGGAAGACTAGGGCATCGGATGATAAAAGTTTTTGGGTAGAGGTGCTAGGAAAGTTTTGAAAGTAGCAGTGTTTGAATAGCTGAATGGCAAAGTCTTCTATACCTTTCTCTGATGATTGATAGCCGTAGGTTTTTTGCATCTGTTCCCACAGAAAGCCGTCTAGACTGCACCGACTGATTAGCCTGATTTTGTCATCGCGATCGCTTGCTAATTCTGCCAGTAAGTTTTCGGCGATCGCATCGAGGCGTGGCTCCGATCCAGCGCAGACAGCTAGCATTTTCATGCGGATTTTGCGAGGTGTATCATCTGGGGCGATTAGACGCTTTAGGGACTCTTGGCGTTTAACTGCTTGATAGAATTCGGCGTGGGCTTCTACGACATCCGCAAACTCAAGCCCTAGATCTAACTCAGAGAGCCAGAGTGCCACCCGATCTGTACGAAACTCACCGTGAGCTAATTGCACATCTAGCAGCCAGTTGTCTAGATCGTCTGGTTGAGAGCCTTCGTGATAGATCAAGTATTTTTGGTCGGGCTGTTCTCGCAGGATGCGGTACTTGGTGGCAAATTCGTTATTCTTTAATTCGATTTTTTCGATACCAGAAATTGCCAAAGCTTCATAATCGGCGCGTAATTCCTGTTTGGTGTCGTACCAAAATACAATCCGATGGCGATCGAACAATTTTGTTAGGGCTTGATTAATGCGATCGTTCATTCTGTATCTGCTCCAAAAACATAGCGAATAGTCGTCCAGAATTCACTAAACATTCCCAGTTCATCTTGGGTGAGATAACCATCAACAAACTCCTGCAATTCATCTGGGTTAAGAGTATCCTCAAGGAAAGGCTCGATCGCACTATTTCGCATAGCTATTAGCTTTGGGATGTTTAAACCTAATTTATCAATAGTTTCTTTGGCAGCATTATCCTTTAGATCGTAAGGGCTAATCGATCCATCAGCTATATATCTAAATTTGGTTGCACAACTAGGATCGAAGGGCGATACTAAAAGAATTTCATCAAACCAACCCCCTTTTAAATTTCCACAGTGACGCGGTTCACCTTTTTGCAACTGATTTTGGCAAGAGCAAAGCATGTTGGTAAAATCTAGGGGATCGACAGTAGGATCGCTTTGTGGTCTGAAGTGCTCGATATGACTCTTATCATCAAGTCTCTGTTCACAATAACAGCATAGATAACCCTGCTCAGTCATTAGAGTATCTTTTACTGCTTTCTTTATGTCTCCACTTAGGATCTCATAGGTCGGCTGCCAGTCATCGTTGGATTTTGCTTTCCATTTAGAAAAAAGTTCTGGCTGTTCTTGTTTGATAATATGCTTCATCTGCCGATGATCTCCTTGCGCTTGATCAGCACTTCAGCTTTTACCAGTTCGGGATCTCCACCAATTTCTCCTTTGATTATCTCAATCATCTGTTTGGCTTCAGCAATTTGACCGAGGCTAATTTGTTCAAAGATTTCATGCAAACTTGAGCTAATCCGATCAGGTCTGGTGGTTGGTAAGCCCATCAGATCCTCAAGAATGCGATCAACATTTTTGCCGTAGGATTCCAAAGGTCTCTCCGCCGTTGTGCCTGATTCCGTCTGTTTAAGGAGGTAGAGATTCTTAGGATGTACGTGGGTAATAACGTGCGGTGAGTAAGTTGAGATGATAAACTGACAGTGAGGAAATACCTCGATCAGCTTTGATACAACCATTCGTTGCCATTTAGGGTGCAGATGCAAATCAATTTCGTCAATTAGAACTATGCCTTTACCTTCCAATGGATTCTGACGTATTGGATTCGCAATCGCTATTCTTCGAGCAAGATCTCCAACCATTGCAATCATACATTTTTCGCCATCGGATAGTTGATTTACAGTTAAGCTCTTACCACCTTTTTTAACTTCCATTCTGAGTGGATTGCGCCTTACTGTAAGATTTTTAAATTCAGGTAAGAATTGTAATAGGGAGTTACGAACTGCTTCAAGTTGAGGGTCAGGGAAACAGAATCCTTCAGGCTTAACAGGTGTATCTATATATTTTCTGTTTTCGTTTTCAAGGTCTTCACGTTCGCGGAACCATTCAAAAAATGTCCGAAAGTTTGCATCACTGGTAAGAGCATTACCATAGGTCGTAAGAAGGCTGAAGCTATGTTTGTCTTTAATCCGCAAAGGGATATCTAATACTGCTCGATTAACTTGATAGCAAGCAAAGATTGGCAAATTAACTTTTTCTTTGTTATCGGAAATCTGAGTTTGTAACTGTTTTACATAGTCATTTAAGTCAGTCAAGTTTCTACGATCTCCAGTGCCCAAATGCCCTTTTCGGATTTTAGTTAATCGCCACTCGATATTCTGATCTTCACTAGAACAGAAAATCTCGATCGCCGCCGAAGATCTACCATTAGTAATATCAGTTTCTAGAATCTGTCGTCCCGAACTATGTACCGAATGCCGAAGCCGACTGATTACCCACGACAGCATAACCGCGATCGCATCAAGGACTGTGGATTTACCCGAACCATTTACGCCATAGAAAATATTTAGCTGCTTATCAAAATCTAAAGATAGTTGCTGGGCACCTCGATAGTTTTGTAATGTTAACTTATTGATTTTCATGGGTTAGCCTCCTATGTCAACTTTCCAAATGGCTGTGGCTATTTTTGCCAACTGGATTTGCCGAGCTTCTATTTTGGCTTCATTCCACTCATGATAATACTCGGAAATGGCGGTGGTAATCTTAAAGCAACTTTGCCCAAAAGTGGCAATTTTTTCATCGTAGCTTTTATTTCCTATATCTTTATTAGCTTTTTTTTCAATTGGAGTCATGTTACCAAGGCGATAGATAAATTTCTCTTGGTTGCGCTCGTCAATGTAAGACCATGCTTCAGAGGGGTTTTCGGGGAGGATGTGCTCTAAGTTATAGGCAGCACTTTCAAAATCAAATTCCTGTCCTGAAACCTGCTTTTCGATCTGAAATAAAATGTAACGCACTATTTTTTTATTGCGTGAATTTGTGGTTTTTAGCTCTTTATCTACAAATGCAGCCTTGAAAATAGCATCTTCGGGATAAATTTCTTGAAGGTCATTAAGAATCGATCGCAGATCTACGAGCGCCCCGTTTGAAATTTTGTAGGCAACATTATTGTAAACCCTTTCTTGATCTTGGGTTTGTAGGTTGCAAATAACGTTGTAGCGGAAGGATATCACAGCGATCGCTCGTAATAGCTGCGTAAAGGTAGAGCGTCGATCTTCAGCAAATTGCCGATAACACGCCATCAGCATTGGTATGGGCTGACGCACATTAAACATGATCAACTGTTCGAGAGATTGCCTTTCTTCTGTCAGCCAGAGCGACTCATGGGGGTTACGCAGAGCAGCATAAATTGAGGCAGATCGATCTAGTTCCCTGAGTAAAGCAAACGACTTTTCTTTAGTGGCTACATGACGGCGAATAGTTTTGAAAAGGTCAGACTTACGCACGAGTTTGTTACAACTATTCCAATACACCCGTAAAAAGTCTGGAAAACTCTCACTACCAAGTTCTCCAACAATACGTTCCCAGCCTTCTTCTAGGGACTTTAGCTCAGTTTCATGGGGATTACCCGAAGCAATTACAGAGAAAAGGTAATTTTTCAGTAAATCAGTTGCCGATAAGCGTACACCACGAGAATTCAGAGTCTCGAAAACTTTAAAAGCATTCAGTTCGTCATTAACAGAAATTGCCGTAAAGAATAGCTTGTCTACAATAGTGTCAACAAAACTCGCAACTTCTTCTCCACTTTGTTGCGATCGCACCGCAATTTTGTCTCTAAACCAGTTAAAAGCCTTACGAAGCTGGTGTTCCGAAGCATTTAATCCCCGT
Source organism: uncultured Synechococcus sp. (assembly GCA_964560035.1). Lineage (GTDB taxonomy): Bacteria > Cyanobacteriota > Cyanobacteriia > Pseudanabaenales > Pseudanabaenaceae > PCC-7502. The sequence goes on along the minus strand of CAZLKI010000095.1, from coordinate 1,110 downwards.
TGGGGAATTTGCTCTAAGGTTACTAGATAGGTTTGATAAAAGCGATTGTTATGCCGATTTAGTTCCAATTTAGAACGTGGCACGAGTGAAACTGGGTCAACATAACCGATATAACTATTTTGGAGGTTATCTTTGCGCCGCTGGTTTTTGTCTGGATCGATCGCATTAGCAACTAAATGTTTGAGATGGGCAAGGGCGGCGAGGATGAGGATGCTGATGGTAGTTAGACGTTGTTGACCATCGATGATATCAAATTGCTTGTTATTAGATGATTGCAGCACCAGATAGCCCATGTAATGCGCTGGTTCGCCATCTTCTTCAAATAGTCCGAGGATATCTTGCCAAAGATCGTCCCATTCCTCTTCTGTCCAAGAATAGTCGCGTTGAAATGGCGGCACGCGGTAAAGTAAGCCGTTGCCGAGGAGTTGGCGAAAGGTCTGATTGGCGGTATTAAAGTTCATTACAGACATAGATTAATCCTCTACTGCGTCTAGTCCCGCAATCTTTTTCAGGGCTGCGCCAAATTTAACATAGTTGACTTTTACGCCGTCGTCGAGTTCGATCGCTAGTTGTTGGGTGGCAAGGGGATAGAGGATATCGCGCTCGTATTTTTCTAGCTCGTCGATCTCTTTTCGCAGATTTTCAATGGTTTTCAGGGCTTTGATCTTTTCGGATTGGCTGGCGGTGGTGCTGATGCTAATGGCTTCTAGTTGAGCTTTGTGGGCGGTGAGTTTGGCTCGATATTCGCGCAGGTATTCGTTGAGGACGATGCTCACTGTGTCGGGGCGGTAGCGGTGCATGTAGATCAGGGCGTTGAAGCTACCTTTGGGGCTACTGAATAGCCAATAAATCGGGCGTTTTTTGTAGCGTTTGATATGGTCGTTGTAGAAGTCTTTGACGAAGTATTTTTGGATGGTTTTACCTAGGGCGTTTTCGATGAACTGTATGTTGGTTTGATAGTTGTCTTCGCCAAATGTGACGCGCAAAAATTTACGAAATCGTTCGGTTATGTCATCGCTAAACCAGTCGCCTTCTAGGATGGGGATGACGTTGGAAGAAGAAGGGGTTAGGGAATAGGGGTTAGGGGTTAGAGGGGGATTTTTAGGGATT
>CAZLKI010000094.1:0-10084 GCA_964560035.1 uncultured Synechococcus sp. | reverse complement strand
ATACAAATTTAGGTTTATTTGTTTAATTTGTAGTTTAAAGCTTTATTTCAAAATAAATCTATATAAATTTAGAGTAATTTAAGTTAAGGCTCTACCATTTACAAGGGTTTTTGATAGTTTTTGCCATCGCCAAAAGAAGAGTAAAGCTGCCGTTGCTACGCCTAAAAGTTGCCCTACCCATAGCCCCGTTCCACCCCAGCCCAACCGAAATCCTAGTAGATAACCAGTAGATAATCCCACGCCCCAAAATGATAAAAAGCTGATAAGCATTGGAATAGTAGTATCTTGTAAGCCTCTTAATGCTCCTGCCACATTGGTTTGAACTCCATCTAAAATTTGAGACAAGGCGGCGATCGCCATCATCGAAGTTGCTAGAGAAATCACATGAATATTCTCAGGATTATTGACATCTATATATAGGGAAAAAACCTGCTTGGGGAAAATCGACAAAGCGATCGCCATTCCCAGCATAAATAATCCACCCAAACCCATCCCCACGTATGCTGATTGTTTTACCCCTCTCCAGTTTTGCAACCCTAGCCACTGCCCTACTCTAATTGTGGTCGCAAACGACATTCCTAACGGCACCATAAAAATTAAAGCAATTGTCTGAAATACGATCTGGTGTGCGGCTAAAACTTCTGTCCCCAATGCTCCCATCATGTACGTGGTGCTGGTGAATAATCCAACTTCTAAGGCAAAAGAGATGGCGATCGGCACCCCAATCGTAATCAGCGTTAGTAAAGTTTTAACCTCTAATTCCTTCAATCGACTAAATAAGCGGTAGCTGCGAAGTTCGGGTTCTCGCAAAATATAAGCGACAGCGATCGCCAGCATCAACCATTGCGACAAAACACTTGCCCAAGCAATACCTTCCATCCCATAAGCAGGAAAACCTAGTTTCCCGAATCCAAAGATATAGTTAGCGATCGCATTAAATAAAGTGCCAATCACCACAATTCCCATAATTGGTCGAGGATGAGACAAAGAAGAAATTACGCTTTTGAGTAAAGCAAATATTAAAGCAGGTAAAAATCCCCAAAGAATAATGCCTAAAAAAGTCTTAGCAATGCTCACAGTCCTAGGTGTTTGACCTAAATAGCCCATTAACAAATGAAAATTTGCCAAAATTACCATAACGGGAATTGTTACCAGTATCGCTATCCACATCCCATGTCCTGTGTATTTTTGAATTTTAAGGCGATCTCCTAACCCATACGCCTCGGCAACTAAAGGACTGAGACCGATCATCAGCCCCGTTGCAGTAACTAAAACCATAGTAAAAGTCAAAGCAGCTAAACCTCCACCCGCTAGGGTTTCTCGACCAAGCCATCCCATCATTACAGTGTCTACAAATCCTGTTGCAGCTTGGGCAATTTGAGCGCTGGCTAAGGGAATTGCTAAACGCAAAGATTCCTTAATTTCGGTACGAAACGATAATGGCATGGGGTAAATTACAAACAAATTACAACAGAATAGACTTCAGATTTACCTCTAGATTTAGATGCATTGCGAATAGCTTTGTGAAGTTTGGTAAAGTCTAAGCTTAACCTAAACTGAACCAGCCCAAAGAGTAGTTAGTAGTAGCGATCGCTTCAATTACTAAAAAATTTAACCATTAATCAAGCGATCGCCATGAGATTTACTAAATGAGGAGATGTGATAGTAGCGTAATCACCTTAGAATAGATGGATATTAGGGCGGTAAAAAGATGAAACCCAACAACCAGAATTTAGCTCAAAATCTAACTAAAGTCTCGACCAAAGAAGATATCTTGCAATACTTGCTCAAACAAGGACAGGCAAATGCCCAAGATTTAGCTGAATGTTTTGCCATTAGCCCTCAGGCTGTACGCCGTCATCTTAAAGACTTAGAAATAGAAAATCTCATCCAACATCAAGTCGAAGCGATCGCGATGGGTCACCCTCAATATATTTATCAGCTTAGTGTAGAAGGAAGAAAATGGCTGAGACACAGTTACAACCAGCAATCTGAGAGCCATGATAAATTTGCCGTGAATTTATTAGATAACCTAATTGAAACATTAGGAGTCGAGCAGGTAACTCAAGTTTTACATAAACAATGGCAGCGTAAAGCGATCGCCCTCAAAACCAGCATGGGCAGTGGTAGCCTCGAAGAACGTGTAGCAAATCTGGCAAAAATCCGCCGTGCCGAGGGTTATGTTGCCGAGTGGTATGTCGAGAGCGATCGAATTATCTTTACTGAATACAACTGTGCAATTTCTGAAGTAGCTGAATCATTTCCCAGTGTATGCAGCCATGAATTAGAAATGTTTGCCACTGCTTTACCAGATTGTGATGTTATTCGCACCCATTGGTTAGCTGATGGTCAACATCGTTGTGGCTATGAAATTAAGCCTCTAACTAATTAGCCTAATTAGCTTTAACCAAGTTATATTTAAGTGAAATACTCCTATGCTGATCTTTCCGATACAGCGTAGGCATGTTCAGTCTTTTTCAAGATATAAAGAATTTCCTTCGTGGTACTGTTATCCATAGTTCCTACTACAGAAATATTCCCACTACGGCGTTTTATACTAGGGAAAATTTCCAACCCTAGTCTTTTTAGGTTGATAGCAACATTTATATCTCTATCAACCATCAAAGATTCATGCTCATCCCAATATTCCCTCATACCGCGATCGGTGAAAATAACTTCATTCCGATAACTGAGAATCATTGATGTGTAAGCAGGATGTTTAGCGATGACAACTGATTCAGCTTTTGCGGCTACGTGTTCCAGTGTCTTGAAAAAATTACCAAATGCAGCATCAGCCCAAGACTGATTCAGTTCAGACTTTACCGATTAACCGTTGGGTAGAAAAGTTATATCATCAGATTGTTTTGGCTTATTGCGTTTGGTTAAACCTTTAAGATTAAGATCTTCATGAAAAAAGAATTTCTTACCAGTTCTAACGAGTTGATGAGCAGTTTTATACTGAAAATCTTTACGAGAACGTGCGATCTTTTGATGTTGCCCAGCTTTACGTTTTGCCAGTTTAAGTCTAGCTTTAGAGACTCTTTTACGCTTATTTCGTTTAATGGAAATGCGATCTAGTTTGGCTTGATTTTTACGCAATGGCTTGAGCAATGGTAGCTTTTCACCATCGGAAGTTGCTAGGTAAACATCTTCATGTAACACAGCATCTATCCCTGATGAATTATCCTAAGTTGGAATCACTTCATTACGCTTGAAACTAGGTACAGTAGCATCCTGTAGCATTATTTGGATAAACTAACCATCAGCTTTTTTAGTTACACTGACTTGTTTTATGGTAGATCCGCACGGAATGATTCTGTGCATCCTAACCTTAACAACTCCTAACTTTGGAAGTCGCAAGTATAACCAATTTTTTCTGATTAGCTTGATCCAATTATCCGACACAGTAGCGAAGGTCATTGTCTTGAAGTTAGCTTCAGATTTGAATCTGGGTTTGCCAGACTTTCCACCATTACTATTCCCAATAATGAAACGCTCAAACGATTCATCAACTCGCTTGGTAACGCCCTGAAGAACCGTTGCATCAACTCTTGAAAAGTTAAGCAACTCACCGCTATGGAATACCTTTACCAAGTCTTTTTTAATGATCGGTAATTGTGCTTTTTGGCTGTAGAAGTTAGGCTTATCCCGAACATTAGCAATGCTGCTAATCAAAGGGCAAGCGTTAACGTCGGTACGATTCATAGCCCACTAATCGAACCTATCTCCTAACTGGCGATTATACCAATAGCGAGAAATTCTGAGCCATTCGTTTAGCTCTAGTTTCTGATTAGTGGTTGAGTAGTTAGGAATAAAGATTTGTTTAGCTAAATAAAATGTCATCCAGATCTCATTAGTAGCGAATCGCCAATAACAAGTAGATAATAATAGATTGGTAACATTTAGGCGGTAAGCGGGTGGAGAGAATCGAACTCTCAAGATCAGCTTGGAAGGCTGGAGTTTTACCACTAAACTACACCCGCAATTAAATTACTTTAGTTATATAGCTAAAGCCAATTAAGAATATCATCTTAGCATCGAATTTTTCTAGTTGTTTAATAAAAAAGATAGTTTTATTCAAGAGTTAGAGATCGAACTGTATAAACATCACGATAAATATCAAGTGCTAAAACGCCACGTAAATACTTTAGACTTGAATTACGGCTGTGCCTAATGATTACAATCTATAGCTCTTGTTAAGCTTTTATATGAAAATTACCCAAATAGTTCAAGCGTTCAAAATCGGCACAATTTCATCCGCGATTTTAGTCTCTTTAATCGCTTGCAGTGGCAGTCTTACCCGTGCCAACTTTGATAAAGTTACCAATGGAATGGCGGTTGAAGAAGTAAAAAAACTTTTAGGAGAGCCCACTTCAGTTGAAACTGTAAGCGTACCTGTGCTGGGGACTGTAACGCGATATGGCTATAAAACGGATCAGGGCGAAGCTTCGGTAATTTTTAGAGATAATCAAGTACAAAGTAAAGCAGGCAGTATCGGTCAGTGAACAAATTAACAATTAAGTGTATTATTTCCAAGATTTAGTCAGTTCAAAATTAATGAACAAAAATTAATGAAGTTTAAAGCCAGAATATTTGTTACCCTGCGCCCCTCAGTGCTCGATCCTGCTGGTACTGCCGTTAAGTCTGCCCTTGAACATCTCAATCATCCAGAGCAAATGCAAAATGAGATCGAATCAGTGCGGATTGGTAAATATATTGAAATGATTTTTAATGCTGAAAATCGAGAAATGGCAACCGTACAAGTTAATCTAGCCTGCGATCGCCTGCTGGCAAATCCAGTTATTGAGACCTATACCTTTGAACTGAATCCGAGCGAATCATAATTAAATATTAAGTAAATCAAGTAATGTCTAAAAATTACAAAATTACCCTGCTGCCCGGTGATGGGATTGGGGGTGAAATTATGCAGATAGCTGTGGCGGTGTTAGAGGCGATCGCTCCGAAGTTCGATCTCAGTTTTAAGTTTGAGGCAGCTTTAATCGGTGGGGCGGCGATCGATGCTACAGGACATCCCCTACCCGAAGAAACCCTAAATACCTGTCGTCAGAGTGATGCCATACTTTTAGCAGCCGTGGGTGGTGAAAAATGGGATGCTTTACCTGCAGAGTTGCGTCCCGAACAAGCATTACTGGGGTTACGGGGCGGGCTGGGGCTATTTGCCAATTTACGTCCTGCCAAAGTCCTACCGCAATTAATAGATGCTTCCTCGCTAAAAAAAGAAATAGTAGAAGGCGTAGATATTTTAGTTGTCCGCGAACTGACGGGTGGTATTTATTTTGGGAAACCCAAGGGCATCTTCACAGACGAGCATGGCATTAGGCGGGGCGTAAATACCATGGCATACACCGAGCCCGAAATAGATCGGATTGGTAGAGTCGGATTTGAAGCAGCGATGAAACGTAAAGGAGTTTTATGCTCGGTAGATAAGGCTAATGTTTTAGAAGTGTCGCAATTGTGGCGCGATCGCATTACTAATTTAGCTGCTGACTATCCCAGCGTTCAGCTTTCCCACATGTATGTAGACAACGCCGCCATGCAGCTATTAAAGTATCCCAAGCAATTTGATGTGATTGTTACAGGAAACTTATTTGGCGATATTCTCTCCGATGCTGCGGCTATGCTTACGGGCAGTATTGGCATGTTACCTTCTGCAAGTTTGGGCGAAGCCAATACCCCCGGAGTATTTGAACCAGTTCATGGCTCCGCACCCGATATTGCAGGTAAAGATTTGGCTAATCCTTTAGCCCAGGTTTTAAGTGCGGCGATGATGTTGCGCTATGGTTTGAATGAGCCGTCAGCATCAGATTATATTGAAACGGCAGTAATGAATTTACTAGACTCAGGTAAGCGCACGGGTGATATTATGGCTGCGGGTTGTCAACAACTGGGATGTCAAGGGATGGGAGCGGCATTATTAACACTTTTAAGTTAGGGTTTGTAGTAATATTTACTGGTTAAGTAAAAAATATACTTTAGCAAATCGATTTAGTTAAGCAATTTAGGAAATATTGTGAGTATTATCCCCCCTATAAATTTGCAATATCTCAGTCAAATCTCTGATGGCGATCTGGTTTTTGAGTTAGAACTATTAAACCTATTTGTTGAAGATGCCAAGCTTCACATTGATGCTGCCGAAACCGCTGTTAATACGCAAGATTACAAAGCATTGGAGCGAGAAGCTCATCACTTAAAGGGTTCAAGTGGAAATGTAGGTGCCCAAGCAATGCAAACCCTCGCCTATGAGCTAGAACAGCAATCTTTGAAAAATTCTTTTGAAGGAGTTACCGAGAAAATTCAAGAGTTAAAGTCTTATTTGATTGAAGTTGAAGCTTTTGTTTCTACCCACGCCTAACTTACAATATATTCCGATCGAACGTACCACAGACAGAAAAACAAAAGCCATAACGGGACTTAGCCCTGCGACCCTTTTTTGTGGTGGGATTGAAACGAAAGTGCTGTAATAAATAAAGCTTCAACTTTTAACATGGGCGGGATCGATAAAGTTGAAATTAAAAATCAAATTGACAAGTTCGGTATAACCTGTGTATTCTTATAAAGCTGAATGATACGCCCCTATCGTCTAGAGGCCTAGGACACATCCCTTTCACGGATGCGACGGGGATTCGAATTCCCCTAGGGGTATCTTAATAAAAGTAAAGTAACTTATGACCCGTAACCTTCGCTCATTTCTCGATCAGCTAGAACGGCGCGGACAGTTGCGGCGGATTAAGGCATTAGTCGATTCTGACTTAGAAATTGCGGAAATTAGCAATCGGCTTTTGCAGGCGGGAGGTCCAGCCTTAATATTTGAAAATGTCAAAGGCTCTACCATTCCTGTGGTAGTGAATTTACTGGGAACTGTCGAGCGCGTGTGCTGGGCTATGGATATGGAAGATCAAAGTGAGCTAGAAGAGTTGGGAATAAGGCTCGGCAAGCTGCAAAGCCCTAAACCACCCAAAAAAATATCACAGGCGATCGACTTCGGTAAGATTTTGTTTGATGTGGTTAAGTCTCGTCCCCAAAAGGTTTTATTTGGCACTGCACCATGTCAAGAAGTAGTTTTCACGGGCGATGATGTGGACTTAAATATTCTGCCTTTAATTCGTCCTTGGCAACATGATGCAGGTAAAGTCATCACTTTGGGTTTAGTGATTACAAAAGACCCAGAGAACGGTATTCCTAATGTCAGCGTTTATCGTTTGCAACAGCAATCTAAAAATACGATGACGGTACACTGGCTATCGGTACGCGGGGGAGCCAGACATCTGCGGAAGGCGGCTGAAATGGGTAAAAAATTAGAAATTGCGATCGCTCTTGGTGTCGATCCCTTATTAATTTTGGCAGCAGCAACCCCAATTCCTGTGGATTTATCCGAGTGGATTTTTGCGGGACTCTATGGTGGCGAAGGCGTGCAACTGGTTAAATGTAAAACCCTAGACCTAGAAGTTCCCGCTCAAGCTGAATTTATTTTAGAAGGTACTATCACTCCAGGTGAAGTTTTACCCGATGGACCCTTTGGCGATCATATGGGCTATTACGGCGGCGTTGAAGATTCACCTTTGGTAAGATTTCAAGCAATTACCCATCGTCAAAACCCAATTTATCTGACGACATTTAGTGGCAGACCCCCTAAAGAAGAGGCGATGATGGCGATCGCCCTGAACCGCATTTACACCCCGATTTTACGCCAACAAGTAACAGAAATTACTGACTTTTTCTTGCCGATGGAAGCGTTAAGTTATAAAGCGGCAATTATTTCGATCAAAAAAGCATATCCGGGGCAGGCAAGGCGGGCTGCATTGGCATTTTGGAGTGCCTTACCCCAGTTTACGTACACTAAGTTTGTGATCGTAGTTGATGAGTCTATTAATATTCGCGATCCACGGCAGGTAGTATGGGCAATTAGTTCTAAGGTCGATCCTGTCAGAGACGTGTTTATACTGCCCCAGACTCCTTTTGACTCTTTGGACTTTGCCAGTGAAAAAATTGGCTTAGGCGGACGCATGGGGATTGATGCCACAACAAAAGTCTCTCCCGAAGCCGACCATGAATGGGGTGCAGCCCTCGAAGCCGATCCAGATACAGCCGCTATATGCGATCGCCGTTGGGCAGAGTATGGATTAGCAGATTTGAACCTAGAGAGTGGTAACCCTAATCTATTTGGCTATATGCTTTAGAAATGCCAAAATCATGCATGATTAAGTCCGTGCATATCTATGAATAAAAATGTCTTGCTCCAAAGTATTCCCCTATTTAAGGGATTGAGTAGTGAAGATCTCAGTTTTTTGGCTTATGCCGTCACTATTCACTCTTATAAAGCTAAAGAACTAATTTTTAGACAAGGGGATATGGGCGATACTATGTACATCGTCATTAAAGGCTGTGTGAATATTTCTGTGGTCGATCATGCCTCACAATCTATATCTTTGAAGGATTTAGTTCGGAGTGAATACTTCGGCGAATTGGCTTTGATTGATGATAAACCCAGAAGTGCAACCGCGATCGCCGCGACCGATACAGAGGTATTAGAACTTACTAGGGAGATGTTATCAAACTATATCCATGCCGAACCACGGGTAGCAATGACTATTCTCAGTACGATGGCATCAAGATTGCGGGAAACCAATTTGTTATTTTCGCAACGGGCAGCCGTAAATGTTGACGAACAAATCGAACGCAATTTAAGTTGGAGCGATCGCCTAGCAGATCGGGTTGCCGAGCTTAATGGCAGTTGGATGTTTATTATTTTCTTGGGTGGATTGACACTTACTTGGATGATAATAAATTCTTCCGCTATATTTAATCAGTCCTTCGATCCTTATCCCTATGTCTTTTTTAACTTGCTTTTGGCAATTATCGTAGCCCTACAAGGACCTTTGATTGTGATGAGTCAAAATCGTAAAGCTATCCGCGATCGCATTCTGAGTGAAGCCGACTATAAGGTAAATCTTAAAAATGAAGTCAATATTGAAATGATATTGCAGGAAGTCCAAGATTTAAGCAACCATCTCCAACAATTAGAGTCAGAACTACAATCAGAACACCCAGAAAGGCTCTTGTAACCTACCTAGCAAAGAAAATGATCCAATCCAATAATCAATTTAATAAGGTAAGACTCACAAGCAGAGCTAATCAAAAAAATAAAGCAATTTGGACGGCGATGATCTTACTAACAGTATTCTTTAGTGTTGAGATCGGGGCAGGCATTTTAAGTCATAGTTTATCTTTATTGGCAGATGCTGAACACATTCTTTCTGATGTTGCGGCATTAGGAGTGGGACTATTAGCAATTTGGCTATCTAAGTCCATGTCGGAATCATCCTCAAAATCACCTAAAAATTGGGGACGCTACCGACCTGAAGTTGTAGCAGCTTTGGTTAATGGCATTGGGTTAGCTTGTATTGCGGGTTGGATTATCAAAGAGGCAGTGGTACGCTTACAATCGCCCGCCCCAGAAATTTTGGGTTTACCGATGTTGATAACGGCATTGGTTGGGCTAGGAGTAAATAGCTTTAATGTTTTTTGTTTGCATGGCTGTAGTCATCAGGATCTTAATATTCGAGGAGTATTTTTACATTTAGTGGCAGATTTAGTGAGTTCGGTAGGAACGGTCTTGGCGGCGATCGCAGTAATTTGGTTAGACTGGACTTGGGCAGATGGAGTGATTAGCTTAGTTGTAGCGATATTAATTGGAACTTTGGCAGCAGTTTTAGTGACTCAAAGTATTTATTGCTTGAGGGGACAGAGTACCGCGATCGCCGACAGTATGCATTCTGCCGCCTCATGCTTTTGTGCTACGCCATGCTTTGATGGTCAAAAAATAGATCGTCAGATAGCCGAAAAGCTCTTGTTCCCAACTCTTCAAGAGATGCTTCGATCGAATAAATAGATTTTAATGGTAACGTCAAAGCCGATATTTTATTCCCAGTTGACACTCCTCGTGCTAAAGCACGGGGATTCCTAATTCAACAAGACAACTTACCAGATCGACTTACATCTATTTGGCATAGGTTGGACTCATCCAAAGGCGTAGAAATTTCGGTATGCCCTACCGTATTTTTTA
>CAZLKI010000093.1:0-10104 GCA_964560035.1 uncultured Synechococcus sp. | reverse complement strand
CAAAGATGAATTAACTGAAATGTAGCGATCGCTCGATTTAACCAGAGAAGCATAAGGAGATAGATTTAGTATGGTTCTGTTAGATATTCGGCTAATTACAGTTTCAGAATATTACCAAATGGCAAAGACTGGAATTCTCGATCCGTCCGAGCAGGTGGAATTACTGGCAGGGCAAATTGTTAAAAAATCTATGAAAGGTACGTTACATACTGCAGCAGTTGCTCCAATTGATAATGTCATCAGGAAACTATTGGGGGATTTAGTTTTAATTAGACTTCAAGATCCCATCCATTTAGATAACTTCTCGGAACCAGAGCCAGATATAGCCTTGGTAATTCCAGATCCTTTGTATTATGAAGCTCATCATCCTACACCTGCGGAGATTTATCTAATTATCGAAGTGGCTGATACTTCCATTAAAAAAGATACCGAAGTTAAAGCTCAGATCTATGCTCAAGCGGGAATTAGAGACTACTGGGTTTTAGATGTACTTAATCGGCAGCTTCATGTCTTTAGAGAACCAAGTGCAAATGGCTATTTAAGTAAAGTTATTCTCACTGACGGCGATCGCATATCTTTATTAAATTTTTCAGAGACTACTTTGGGATCTCTTCCAGAAATAGAGATTCAAGTCTCAGATATTCTCAGACCTCTATAGGTTTAACATAGGGCGAATTTAAATACTCTTAAGTCCATAGGAAATAATCATTAACCTAATTCACTTCTTTCAATGAGGTTTAAAGTGCTATCGAATGGGTTTGAAACGCTAACTTGAGTAAAAAATCTAAAAAAAATATTAAGCGCATAATTAAGTTAGTGGAAATTTAGAGATTTAAAGCGATCGCCCCCGAATTTTTTTATTACTGGATTTCAAGTATTCCGTCTAAATTGCTCTTTAAGCGAAAGGGCTAGACACAATTGCAGCAAAAATAATGGAAATAGTAAAGTCGTCCATTTTGTTGAATCGGTACCTACAGTTTGCATACCTGTGATTGCCGCAATTACAAAAACTCCTAGAAAGTTACCGAGTATCACTGCAATTAAAACTGTTAACACGCTGTAGATTTTGTTAAATCCTTTTTGCCAAAAAAGTCTGACTAATCCTCCTGTAGTCATTCCTAAAGGGATAGCAGCGATCGCCAGAATTACATCTAAATCCCCAATATTTAAAATTCCACTCAAGAGTATTAATATCCCAAAGCCATAACTAACTTGGCATACAGCAAGCCAGTTTATAAATTTAGGCGAATTCAGTCCCAAAGCAATGAATATAGCTGGCAAAAAAAGAAAGATAAAATACCTAAAAATTACGATGATAGCGATCGCCAGACCAAAAAATCTTTGCACTTCATAAATAATTCTTAAAAGCCAAATCGCTATTCCCGTACTAAAAGTAAATGCTGGTAGTGGGACGGCAGCTAGCTTGCCAATAATGTAAGGAGTTGAGAGAAAGCCATTAACAGCAAATAGGATTACGAGCAGCCCAACCAAAATTACGACCAATTTATTTGTCATACTTTAATTTTTAATTGCGATCGTTACTGGGACTACGAGCAGCACTTTGAGAAACTATCCTATTACATATTTTCAAGCCAATACAGTTATGAAAGCAAGATAGAATAAATTTACATATTAAATAAGAAGAAAAGGATACATAGCGTGCCAGAAAAGTTTGATTACGACCTAGTGATTATCGGAGCAGGAGTGGGTGGACATGGAGCAGCTCTTCATGCCGTAGCAAATGGTTTAAAAACCGCAATCATCGAAGCCGCAGATATGGGCGGAACCTGTGTTAATCGAGGTTGTATTCCTTCTAAGGCACTTTTAGCCGCATCGGGAAGAGTTAGGGAACTCAGAGCTAAAGAGCATTTAAAACTTTTGGGCATAGATATCGGTGATATTCAGTTCGATCGTGGGGCGATCGCCAACCATGCGGGCAATATGGTGAGCAAGCAAAAAGGTGACTTAACCAATAGCCTCAAAAAGCTAGGTGTCGATATTATTCAGGGTTGGGGCAAACTCGCAGGCATTCAAAAAGTCGAAGTAAACGGCAAAATTATTACTGCTAAAGATATTATTCTCTCCACAGGTTCTATTCCCTTTGTCCCACCGGGCATTGAATTAGATGGCAAAACCGTATTTACCAGCGATGAAGGCGTAAAACTTGACTGGTTGCCCAGTTGGATTGCAATTATTGGCAGTGGCTACATTGGGCTAGAGTTTTCCGATATTTATACTGCCCTCGGCTCTGAAGTTACGATGATCGAAGCATTAGATGTATTGATGCCTGGATTTGACCCCGATATTGCCAAGTTAGCAGAACGAATTTTAATTAAACCCCGCGATATTGAAACTAAAGTTGGCGTGCGTGCCAAGAAAGTAACCCCCGGTTCGCCTGTGGTCATCGAGCTTGATACGGGTGAAGTCTTAGAGGTTGACGCTTGTTTGGTGGCAACTGGCAGAATTCCCGCTACCAAAAATTTGGGCTTAGAAACTGTAGGTATTGAAGTTGATCGCCGCGGATTTTTAGAAATAGATGACACGATGGCAACGACCGTACCGCATTTGTGGGCAATTGGGGATGCTACAGGCAAAATGATGTTAGCTCATGCTGCTTCTGCTCAAGGGGTTGTGGCTGTGGAAAATATTTGCGATCGCCTTGCAAAAGTAGACTATTTAAGCATTCCTGCGGCTGCCTTTACCCATCCCGAAATTAGTTTTGTGGGCTTAACCGAACCACAAGCAAAAATTAAAGCAGAAGCTGAAGGATTCACAATTGCTACAGTTCGCTCTTACTACAAAGGTAATGCCAAAGCCCTAGCCGAAATGGAAACCGATGGCTTTGCTAAAATTATCTATCGTCAAGATAACGGCGAACTTTTAGGGGCACATATTATTGGCATCCATGCGTCAGATCTAATTCATGAAGCTTCAGCCGCGATCGCCCAAAGAGCCTCGGTACATAACTTAGCTAAAAATGTTCACGCTCATCCGACTCTAAGCGAAGTTTTAGATGAAGCATACAAGCGCGCAGTTCATAGTTCATAGTTAAGAGTGATGGTTTTAAGGAGAACCTACTTATCATGACTGAAGTATGCATCTCCTTTAAATGGAACTAATGAATTTCAAGTCTTCGCATAACTTCGGTTTGGGCGATCGCTCTTTGACTATAGGAAAATGCCCAAGCAATATTAGGCGTGAGTAAGGGAATAAGCCGATCCAGATTATAAGGACTGCCATAGAGGGCGATCGCTTTTAATTTATTTTGGCTAATTAGTTGCTTAATCAGAGTTTCAATGCGATCGTACATTCCTGCACTGCCCCGAAACGGATTGCCACGGCTAAATATTTGCACAAAGACGGAAGAGATATTATCTAAATTTAGAAAATCAATAGATCGAACATCGACAATGATGCGATTGGGGATTTCAGCTTTAAATTCACCTAAAAACTCACCGCAGGTCAAAATATCATCCACCAAAATCAGATTAGTTTTAACCTTAATCCGCTTAGAAGTTGGATTATCATCGGGCAGATGAATTTGAATGGACTTAGTTGTAATCTCTTCGGCGATCTTGAGATGATCGGAAGTAGCTATACTTTTAAGATCGAGATTAAGATTAGATTGGGAGTTAAGAATTTTAGCTTTAGCTTTCCAAATTTTGGTAAGAGATAATTTCAGTCGATCGCGGGTAATCCTTCCCGATTCTACTGCTTCAAGAATTGCCGTAATTGTACGCTCGGCATCAACGGGCATTAATAAAATATCTGCACCTGCCAATATTGCTTCTACTGCTACTTCTTCAGGACTATAGCGATCGCTTACTCCAGCCATAATTAAAGCATCGGTGACGATCAAGCCTACAAATCCCAATTCCTCTCTAAGTAAGCCTGTCAGCGTAGGCTGAGAAAGCGTACTAATCGTGTGGGCATCCAAATTCGGCGCAAATACATGGGCAGACATGACTACATCTACTCCTGCTTGAATTGCGGCTTTAAATGGTGGGAGTTCGATTCGATCGAAGCGATCGCGACTATGTTCTAAAGTTGGAGTTTGCAAATGCGAATCTACCGCCGTATCTCCATGCCCTGGAAAGTGCTTGGCAGTCGTGAGTACGGGATATTTACTCGCACCTTGAATAAATGCCCTAGTTAAATTTATGACTTGCTCTGGTTCTTCGCCAAAGGCGCGCACGTTAATCACTGGATTGGCTGGATTATTATTGACATCCACAACAGGCGCTAAAATCCAATTTATGCCGATCGCCACTGCCTCTTTTGCGGTAATTTCTCCCATCGCTTTGGCATATTTAGTTCCTAATTCTGAAGAATGTTCGGTTTCATTAGGGATTTGATGATCGAGCGATCGCAACGCCATTGGTGGGGGAAAACAAGTTGCACCCTTAAATCTCTGTCCTACACCTTCTTCCACATCTGCCGCTATCAATAAAGGAATTTGAGCTTGTAATACTAGGGCTTGAAGTTGTTGAGTTCTGAGATAAATTTCGGGCGCACTACCACCCACTAAAATTATCCCTCCGATTCCATCTTCACTGATTAACTTTTTTAACTGCTGAGAAGGAATCTCCCACTGCGGATACTGAATTTGGTGATCGTAAAGATATCCCGATGCTCTAACTACAATCATCTGTGCCACTTGCGATCGTAGCGAAAGGGAATCAATTTCAGGGAGAGGAGTCATAATT
Source organism: uncultured Synechococcus sp. (assembly GCA_964560035.1). Lineage (GTDB taxonomy): Bacteria > Cyanobacteriota > Cyanobacteriia > Pseudanabaenales > Pseudanabaenaceae > PCC-7502. The sequence goes on along the minus strand of CAZLKI010000093.1, from coordinate 5,398 downwards.
AAGCCATAATTAAGTCAAAATTAATAGATAAAGAAGAAGTTAAAATTCTAAAGCAAAACTTTGACGGCGCAAGGGCTGAGTAACTTCAACTCCCTCACCACCTAAAGATTCTAATGGTTTTCCTTCTACCGATAAAAATAAATTGGCATTAGGATTTAGGCTGGTTGCCGTATACAAAAGTTGGATCAATCTACCTCTCATGCTGGCACTGCCTCCACCTGTTGTAAATTCTTTGGAAAGATTTAAACGAATATCATTATTGTTAGCAATTGCCAAACTCAAGATTTGAGTACCTTCGGGAATGGCACTGTAAAGATTTTCTTTTTTCTCAGTAATGATATTTTTGAGGGCGGTGGCGATCGCTTCTTCGTTATTTTTGGCTTTGACGGGAATTGGGACGGCGACAAACTTATTCTCACGAGCTTCGATTAAATAGGCAGTAATCGTAATCTGAGCAACATTATTAATAGGAGGAACTGGCTCTTTAATGATATCTGGAGACTTGAGCATATAAGCCGTTCCCGCGCCAACGATCGTGGCGATCGCTATACCACCAATCCAAAATTTAGATGTAGCTGCCCGAATTCCCATATTTATACCTTCAACTCCATAGCTTCATTATACTAACAATATGGATAGGCAGCTTAAGCTGAGTCATTAGGCATATACAAACAGGAGTTTCTGATATCAGATAATCCGCTTTCCAGAAAAGATATAGAAAAAAGAGTTGATGATTGGATATTGAGAGTCTCCAATCTTTATTCTTTATAGGACTTACGCACTCAAAGTTATAGAAACTTAGTGTGAGGGAGTTTGAGGGCAAAGCCCTCGATTGGGGCTGTGCCCCAAACCCACTTTAAATATAGGTTTTCTTTTTACGCTGCGTAAGTCCTACTTTAGTTAATGATTGGTTAAGATCTGTTCCTTCATACACCTCTAAGAACCTATTTAAGAATTCAAAGGGGTAAGATTTCTGAGCATTATGCGGATCAAAGCCAGATACACAGATGATTCAGACATTTCTGGGTAATATTCATAGTCTGTACTTAACCTCCTACATTTACCTAACCATGCGAACGTTCTCTCTACCACCCATCGTTTGGATTCAACGATAAATCCTTTCTGATTATCTGGACTTTTACTAACTTCCCAGATCCAGGTGGCGTTACTTATCGATAAAGGCTCACATCACTACCAAAAAATCAACGATTATTATAAATTGAGAAATACATTAGGTCATGGAGGAAATTTTAGTTCGTCAGTTTGCATACCAAATGTTGTTACTGATTTTGAGGAGCTTTATAAGTTACTGAATAAATACAGTGATGCCTAACTGTTGCATCGGATCTTACCGCCATTAAACTTTGTCGATATCGATCTTGCGTCCTTTTTCGAGATTTAGCTAAAAAAGATAAGGTATCTCTTGGGGCTTGTAAAAGCTTTAATGCGAATATTAAGAGTTTGTAATTATCCTTAGACTTAAACCTATTAAATGGGTATTAACTGAGATACACTATCTACAAAGCAGTAGCACTAAATTAACCGTGTATTGCCCAACTTGAGCCATACTTTGGAATTTACTGTCAATGATGCCTCGGATTCTCATCATCGACGATGATCCCCTCATATCGGAAATAGTCACTGTCAACCTCGAAATAGCAGGTTATCAAGTTAGTCGTGCGGGTGATGGCATAAAAGGTCAAGCCTTGGCTATCCAACTTACTCCAGACATGATTATTCTGGACTTAATGCTGCCTCAAGTTGATGGTTTTACAGTGTGCCAACGCTTGCGCCGCGACGATCGCACTTCTGATATCCCAGTTTTAATGCTGACGGCATTGGGGCAGACTCAAAATAAAGTCGAAGGATTCAATGCAGGTGCCGATGACTATCTAACCAAGCCCTTTGAATTGGAAGAAATGTTGGCAAGGGTAAGGGCTTTACTCCGCCGTACCGATCGCATTCCCCAAGCCGCAAAACACAGCGAAATCCTCAACTATGGCTCTTTAACCCTCGTTCCAGAAAGATTTGAGGCGGTTTGGTACGATCAGACCGTAAAGCTTACGCATTTAGAATTTGAACTTTTACATTGTTTACTGCAACGCCACGGACAGACAGTTTCGCCCAGTGAAATCCTGAGAGAGGTTTGGGGCTATGAGCCCGATGATGATATCGAGACAATTCGCGTGCATATCAGACATCTGAGAACCAAGCTAGAGCCCGATCCCCGTCGTCCCAAATTTATCAAAACCGTCTATGGGGCTGGTTACTCTTTGGAGTTACCTGGCTTTTCCGAAGAGAGCATTTTCGATAACTCTAAAGTAGAAGAAGGATCGAAGTAGTCGCCATTACTAGAGCTTAATTCTGGGGAATTTAGGGAATTTAAGACTGGTAACGGACAAATTAGATCGGGGCGCAGATCGGCATAGCGGCTGTTACGCACGTTAATAATCTCAGACTGTACTGTTTGCTTACTTTCTCCAAGGCTAAGGAGTAGATGGGTTGATAGTTCTAGGCTGGCTTCAAATTCTGGATGTACGACTTCTCTAGCACCTAATTGGTAAAGGGAATCGATATCGCTGTCACTAAAAGCACGGGCAACAATGTCCAAAGTCGGCATGATCGCGATCGCATTTTTGACGCACAATCTCGTACTCATAGAATCTCTAGTCACCACCACCATCGACTTGGCATTTTGCACCTCAGCTTTTTCCAGCACTAACGGACTGGCACAATTGCCATAAATATACGGAATTTGGCGATCGCGCATTAACTGTACCTTTGCCTCAGATAACTCGATCACTAAGACGGGATAACCCTTTGCCTGTAATAAATTCACAATATTTTCCCCTACTCGCCCATAGCCACAGACAATTACATGATTTTTAAGATTGGCATTTTCAGAAATTTCTTGAGGAGTATCCATATAATTTAGCCATTTTTTAAGCAGTGGAGCTTTTTCTAGCAATCCGATAATCTGCGGGGTCGCCTTCATCAAAAACGGAGTAACGATTAAAGTCACAGCCGTAGTTCCCAAAATTAATAAATATACCTGCCGCGAGACAATCCCCAATTGCTGACCAGAGCTTGCCAATACAAACGAAAACTCGCCAATCTGCCCCAAGCCCAAACCCACCGTAATTGCCAGTCGGAGCGGATACTTAAACATCAGCACTAACGGTACGATAATCGTAAATTTGCCAATCATCACGATCGCCACCAAGCCCAAAATTAACTCTAAATGCTCCCATAGAAATACAGGATCGATCAGCATCCCAATCGCCGCAAAAAATAAAGTCGCAAACACATCCCGCAAAGGTTCAACGTAAGACAGGGTTTGATCGGCATACTCCACTTCGGAGATCATCAGCCCCGCCACAAATGCTCCCATCTCAATCGATAAGCCCAAATATTCAGTTAGTAAAGCGATCGCAAAGCACAATACAATCACACTCAATAAAAATAACTCGCTGCTCTCAGTTTTAGCCACAGCCTTTAATAATGGTGGAATTACCCATTTGCCCGCGGCGATCGCTCCGCCTGCAAATAAAGCCATCAATAATAAAGCTTTGATCACTGCCAAACCAATCACATCAGTAGGCTGATCTAAAGCTGGTAACACCGCCAACATCAAGCCCAAAGCCAAATCCTGTACGATCAAAATCCCCAACATTACCTGACCGTGTACCGATTCCGCCTCGTTTGCCTCCATCAAGCCCCGCAAAACCACCGCAGTCGAGGATAACGATAAAATTGCCCCCAAAAATATGCCCTGTACTGGTGTTGTCACCCAACCAATCGCCGTCGAAATAATTGCGGTCAAAGAGATCGTACTAAAAATCTGTAAAATTCCTCCACCTAAGGCGATCGCCTGTACTTTTTTTAACTGTCCGATCGAAAACTCTACGCCCAAAGCAAATAATAAAAACGCTACGCCAAATTGTGCCAAAGTTTCAACTTGAATTAATTCTTTAATTAAGCCCAATCCTGTAGGTCCGACCACAATGCCACCCAAGAGATAACCTAAAATTACTGGGAGCTTTAAACTAGCTGCAAGTAAACCACCAATACAAGCCACAGACAAAACTAAAACCAAATCAATAATCAAACGAAAATCTTCTTGCACGGTCTTTATACTTGTAAATTTTTAATTAAATATTTAATCAATTTCTTATTATTTCTATAGATTACACCTAACTAGGGGATGGGCAATTTTCTTAAACGTGATTAATCGATGTCGAGCATTTTTTGAATTACGAATTATTGGTTAAAAAGCAATAGATTTCATCGGTATATATAGTTTGAAGGGACTATAGTTGAATTTTTGAAATCCGTACTTTAGATAAAAATTAACTGCTTCTTCATCCAGAGCTTCAGCAATTACAGCTAGAGATGCTACTTGATTTGATACTTCAAGGCACTTAAACAGAGCATCAATTAACATCAGCTTGCCTAATTTTTTTTCCTTATGGAGGCGATCGACCGCAAGACGACCGATTAATGTTGCTGGTAGTAATGGATATCGTGGTAAGGATTTCGCAAAAGCATCATCTAAGCTTGTAACCTCCACCGTGTAAACAGAAAGCGTGTAATAGGCTAACACCTCTGCTTTATCATCAGCATCATCGATCGATACAAATACAGTGGCTACTTTCTTCTTAATATCCTGTGATGCTTGCTTACGGATGTAATTGTCTAGGCTATCTTTGCCACAACAAAAATGCGATCGCAAATGCTTCCGACTATCTAAAGGCTCAATAGTCAGCGCCATCAACGCCCCATCCTTTGTCGATAAAACGCTACTGCTTCTTTTAGAGCTTCATTAGGTAACGGTGGATTGAGCAAAGCATTTACAAACTGCTCGCTATCCTCTTGAGTCAACTTGAGCGATTGATGCCTCTCGATCGCCGCATGAGCAGCCCCCTGCACACTAGCAATCACAAAATCAGTCAAAGTCCGCCCCTCCAGATCCGCCGCCCTTTGCCAAAGCGCCTTCACTTCTGGGCTAACACGAGCCTCTAACCTCGCCATTGTTTTAACATTACTCATAGCACCCTGCTAAATTCACTACTCAAATTGTACGGCAATCAGCCGTATATGAATTATAAGTACGGAAAAAACTTCAGCAATTCTAATTGCAGAATTAATGATCCTTTCTGAAATTTTGATAACTTTGTATCCATTGTGAAAATCTTTTTTGAACTGACTACCAACATTTTCAGCATCTGTAATGGTGATACTTCCCCTTCGCGTAATTGCAGAAATAATTTCTACACCTGTAACAGAAGTAGAAGTCAGTCCTACGTTTCTAAATGTGCCTAAAGAAAGACTCTATCAATTTTTAGCCGAAGCAAGACAAGATGAAATCGGAGCAGAGATTGCTTTTTTAGAGAATGGG
>CAZLKI010000092.1:3322-10150 GCA_964560035.1 uncultured Synechococcus sp. | reverse complement strand
GGCGATCGCCTGTTTAACATCTCTAACTATTGTCGCAACTTCTGGATGCGGAGAATCTAATACCCCTTCAACTTCTACCACAACTACAGAATCAGCTAAAGTACTGACGATGGTTACTTCTCCAGACTATCCGCCCTATGAGTTTTACGATACTTCGAGCGGGACAAAAGAGATTGTCGGTTTTGATATCGATATTGCCAAGTACATAGCCAAAGAGCTAAAGTTTGAGTTGAAAATTAATGAAACCAATTTTGATGGATTAATCCCAGCAATCCAAGCTAAAAAGGCGGACTTTGTAATGGCGGGGATGACTCCAACCCCAGAGCGTTCCAAAAGTGTGGATTTCTCTATGCTCTATTACGATGCAAAAGATACGATCTTGGCATTGAAGGGTAAAAATTTAACCAAAGCGGATCAGCTGGCAGGCTTAAAAGTAGGAGTGCAACTTGGTTCGATCCAAGAAGGCAACCTCAAGGAAATTGCCAAAAAAGTTAAAGATATTAAGATCGTCAGTCTCAATAAAATTCCCGAAATTATCCAAGAAGTAAAGTCTAAGCGGATCGATGCCGCCATTATCGAAGACACCGTAGCCGCAGGATTTAAATCTGGTAATGCTGATATTGAGTTTAATGTTTTGCCAGTTGTAGCAGCATCGGGAGCGGCGATCGCTTTTCCTAAAGGTTCTGCCAATGTGGAAGACTTTAACCGAGTCCTAAAACAAATGAAAGACTCAGGTGAGATCGATCGATTGGCAACAAAATGGTTTACCGAAGTTAAAAAATAATAAGTTAAAAAATGAACTTAGACTTTTCTAGGGTTTGGGGTTCCGTTCCTTTTATCCTTCAAGGTGTTCCTATAACTTTGCAGTACACATTACTTTCGGTAGTGTTTGGGTTTAGTTGGGGGATAGTTTTATCGCTGTTTAAAATTTCAGGAATTAAGCCCCTTGATTACTTTGCCCAAGCCTATACCTCCATATTCAGGGGTGAGCCTCTGATTTTAATGCTGTCCTTAGTTTATTTTGCTACTCCTCAGCTTACGGGATATAGCATTTCTCCATTAGAGGCAGGAGTAATTACTTTTTCGCTCAATTCTGGGGCGTATGTATCGGAAACCATTAGAGGGGGAATTCTAGCTGTAGATAGAGGACAACGAGAAGCGGCAATGTCTTTGGGAGTTCCCTACCTGCTCTATATGTGGGATATTATTCTGCCCCAAGCTTTAAAAAATATTCTCCCCGCTCTTGTTAATGAGAGCATTAACTTATTAAAAGACACAGCCTTAGTTTCGACCATTGGCGCACAGGATATTCTCAGAAGTGCCCAAATTGTAGGTGCCGAAAAGTATGTATATTTTGAGCCATTAATGATTGCAGGTGTAATTTATTATGTATTGATCATGATTTTGACTTTTGGGGCATCGGCTTTAGAAAAATGGATGCGAAGAGTTGATTAAATTAGACTTATCAAAAAGTTCAAAAAGTTTTGGAAAGATATTTAGAAAGATATAGGACGGAGGTTCTGATGACAGGCGATCGCATAATTCAAGTAGAAGAGCTTAATAAGTCTTTTGGTAAGTTGCATGTACTCAAAGGGATAACGACAAATATTCATAAGGGTGAAGTGATAGCAATTATCGGACCTTCAGGCTGCGGTAAATCTACTTTCTTGAGATGCCTAAATTTACTCGAAAAGCCAACGGGTGGTAGGGTTTATTTTAATGGCACAGATATGAGTGCGGCTAAGGATGTAGCTAAGATTCGTCAAAATATTGGTATGGTATTCCAGAATTTTCATCTTTTCCCACACAAAACCGTTTTGCAAAATATTACCTACGCGCCAATTAAAATTAAGGGGCTAAATAAAGAACAGGCACATGAAAAAGGTATTGCTCTTTTAGCCAAGGTAGGATTGGAAGAAAAAGCTGAAGTGTATCCCTCAAAGTTATCAGGCGGACAAAAACAACGTGTAGCGATCGCGCGGGCTTTGGCAATGGAACCAGAGGTAATGCTCTTTGACGAGCCGACTTCAGCCTTAGATCCAGAAATGGTAAAGGAAGTCTTAGATGTGATGAAATCTCTAACTTCGACAGGAATGACAATGGCGATCGTTACCCACGAAATGAATTTTGCTCGTGAAGTCAGCGATCGCATTTTCTTTTTAGATGGCGGTAAGTTAGCCGAAGATGCTACTCCAGATAATTTCTTTTCTCAGCCCCAATGCGATCGGGCAAAACAGTTTTTAGAGAAGATGCTTTAACTTTCCTTAAGAATTTTATCAAGAGTTTTTGAAAAAAATAGCCAATAAAAAAGGGAGGCTATGAAACTTCCCCTAAATAGTAAAACCTGAATAGTAAAAATAGAGAGCGAACTAATTAACCTTGAACCGTTACCTTGCCAACCATGCCAGCACCACGGTGAGGAGTGCAGTAGTAGCTATATTCACCTGCTGTGGCAAAAGTGCTTTCAACGGTCGCACCGGGTTTTACTAAAAGTTTTTTATGGGATAATTCGGCTTCACCTTGAACGATCACATTATGAGGGTAGGCTTTATTATTAACCCATTTGATGGTGTCTCCAGATTGAATAATCACGTCCTTAGGCTCGAATACTAAGGCACCTCTGTCAGAACCCATCTTCACAGTAATGGTTTCGGCAGCAACATTTGCAGTAACAAGGTTAAAAGAAATTACTAAGCCTAAAACTAAAAGGCTAATTTGTTTGATCAGAGTTTTCATGAAGTTGTATTTCTATGGTTATATTGATTTTATCTTAATTTTGTCTTAATACTGATGTTACGCAGAAGTCAACTGTCCCTCATCCCCCAACCCCTTCTCCTAAGTGGAGAGAAGGGGAGTAATATAGGTTTTTCTTGTTCCCTCTCCCGTTTTGGGAGAGGGCTAGGGTGAGGGTCTTAAACTCTTCCGCGTAAGGTGAGTTAATAGTAGACTTTGCCACCACCCCAGCCAATGCCTTTTACCTTCGGTTGGTAAAGCATATAGCCCGCGATCGCAGTTAAATCTTTGTCGGTCAAACCACGCATAGTTGGAAAAATATCGGTACTTCTCAAACTAGGATGGAGTTCATAAATTTCTTCTACCCCGTCATAGGTAGTAGGATTTTTCATATAGTCCACCAGCCCTTCAACTGTATCGCGGCGGGGAGTTGCTAAAGCCAAAGTTTCAGGATCGAGCCCCACGTTAGGATTGGTAAATGTGGCACCACCAACATGACAGTTAGCACAAGCACTGGCAAATAATTTTTTACCTGCGGTTAGTTCTTTATTAGAAAATGTAATTTCCTTATCGGCATTTAACGGAAGCGTGCGTAAATCTGGGGCTGCCGCCCATACGTTAGGTGTAGATAATTGCCATGCTAGAGTGACTACGGCGATCGCCAACACTAGATACTTATAGATATTTTTCATGCAGATAATTCAAATAGAGTGTGAATATTAGGTATAAATAAATCTACTATGATTTTATTTGACTTTGTGTCACTATTTAAATCTGCTTAAAATCTGGTTAAATCTGGTTAACTTGTGCTTCAAGTATTATGGCTTTTGCATCTTCTAATCCCAATTTGGTTTTAGGATCTTGATAGGCAATGTGTAGGCGATCGCAAATTTTACAGACCATCTCCACGGTAAGATCGTAATCCTCAGCAATTTCCTCAATCGATAAATCCGCAAACCCCATAATTATTCCTCTTTTAATTAGTAATTTATTGGCATGACCCCACTTTATAACTAAACTCTTTGGATCTCCACACCTTTAATATTTGATTTTAGAGGTAGCTAATTTGAGAATAATTACTTTAATAGATTCTTCATAACCTTGATAACTTAGTAAGCCTCAATCTGTAATTTCTGTTAGGGATTGCAGTTGGTTCGAGGTTAGCCCTGTAATTTCACATATACTTTGTTCGTCTAAAACGCCTAGCATTTTTTTAGCAATTTCCACGGCTTTTTGTCTTAATCCCTCCTCTATTCCCTCTTGTCTACCTTGTTCTAAACTTTCCTTCACAGCATCCTTCACGGCTTTAACGATCGCTCCTTTTTGATCTTGAATAAAAATCTCGCTCTTTTCTTGATCTTCTAATTCATCTAAGGTGAAATTTATCTGATTGGCAATATAAAATGCTTTTTTGATTTCAGGAATGAGATCCATTTCAGCAGGAACGGACTGAAGACTGCGGGCGTTATTTAAGAAGTACAACCATTTATCAATTATTGTTGCTAATTCTCCTAAGGTCTTATTAAATTTTGGTAACTCTACAAAGATTAGTTCGATATCATAAATTAGATAATCGATCAGGTAATCTTTTTCTTTTAGAATAAACCGCGAGGTGACATTTGGAAGTTCTGCAAACATCATAAAATCGGTAATAGTTAAAGCAATCACTGGATTGAGGGAGTTGTAGCTTTGTCCAGACTTGAGTTGAGTGGAATAGGATTTGGCGGCGTTGTATAAGATTCTCTTCTCAAATCCTTCTATATTCAAAACCTGCATTTCGATAATTACGGTGCGTGGTTCTCTGCTCTCAGCGTCAATAATTTTGGCTTTGATATCCAAATAAGTATCCTTTACGCCACGAATCTTGGGCGCGAGATAGGGATTGATAATTTCTAGGTCTTGAATAATCGAGTTTCCTTCATAAATTAGAGCATTAAGAAAACTAATCAAAATATCTTTACTATCTTCAGAACCAAAAATCTTTTTGAAAGCAAAATCAATTTTAGGATTAACGAAAGTCATACGAAGTCTAAAAGTTAGTTAATACTGATTAATTAAATTATGTCACAGAGATATATCGTAGAGAATTTAGCGGCGATCGCTCAAACTAACTTGACTACTATTCAGCAATTCTAATTATGAATTTAAGCTGATCTGAATCAACTTTTTACTACTTTGACAAAGATCTAAACTACTTTAAGTAGATTTTCTATTACTTCGTTGCAGGCTGAAACTACTCTATATTACTTTATTAAAAGTCTAAACTACTTTAAGTAGATTTATTATTGCTTTGTTGCAAGTTTAAACTATTTTAGATTATTTTTTTACTACTTTGTTGTGGGTTTAGACTACTTTAGATCGGGCTTTTACTACTTCGTTGGAGGTTCAGACTGATCTGGATCGGCTTTAGATTTTACTAGTTTTTCAAACAGGAGAATTGCCTACTGCTACTACATCTTGCTATGGCTATGACCAAAATAAGATAAAAACTAGAGGTGAATTTACCATTAAATCTGTTAAATCTGAGTTTTCAACCTTGAATCTACCACAGCTTAGAAAAATACTGGCAAGTCAAATTGTTAAATTACCTAATTTAAGCGGTCAATAAATAACTCTCAAACCTGAAGATTAATTTGAGCAGATTGTAACTATATTTTCACTATCCACACACAGATCGATGTAGGGATAAGGTGCAACCACAGTTATCATTGATACTACTTAGTCTTATTATTTAGGTCTACTTTTCTAAATTATGTCGCTTAAAGCTTTTGTTTATTGCTTGTTTACCAGTTTAACAATGGGATTAGCAATTTTAGTAACCAGTAATGAGGCGATCGCTGGGATTGAAGACTTAAAATTAAATCAAGATATTATTGAAAATAGTCCTGTGTTAAGACGCTGGCTGGTCGATCCGCCTGATGTTTTAGATGATATTTACAATAATCCTAGTTTTAATAGCAAAGTCCGCTTGGGTTTGACTTCTCGCGATCGATCGTTTGGGTTTGCTGTGGGTTTACAGGATTTATTTTTAGGTAAAAGTCCTTTAACTGTTAGTGCTAATTATCAACAGGAGTTTAGCGGTCGAGAAACCGATTTGAATGCTGATTTGAAATATTATCTTTTGCCTTTGGGAGGATATTTTAATATTGCGCCCCAAATTGGATATCGTTACATTGATTTTTTTGGGGAAACTGTTTCTGGTGTGGATGTAGGCATACAAGGAATCTTAATCTTATCTCCACGCACTGCCGACTTACGTTTATCTCAAACTTTTACTGCACCCCGAAGCGATCGCGAAACCAGCATTACCACTTTATCCACCAGTTACGCTCTTAATAACCGTTTGAGTTTAGGTAGTAATATCCAATGGCGGCGATCGCCCGTGCGGTCGGATAGTACGATAGGCTTTTATTTAGAATTGCGGTTGTGACTAGGATAAATACAGTGATAAATACTGTGGCGATTGCCTTTGGTACGCGTAATACTGTCGTCTGCATCCAAGCCCCCGTGACAAATTTACCTATAACCTCCTATAACCTTAAAATTCCCCAAGCTATCTCGGACTTTTGTAAATACTTCTGTAGTTCCAAGCTTAGTTTTTATGTCCGACGATCGAACTTGGATCTGTGGTGAGGTGGTGCGATCGCAAAGATTGGGATCTGCCAAACCCCAAAGATTATTTCAAAATTTTAAGCGCGAGTTGGTAGCAGAATTTCGTTCTCCGCCCGTCCAGATCGATGACACAATTTATAGTGCCGATTTTGGTAAATCCCGCGTTAAGCTCGATAAACCCTTTGAAGCGATCGCCCAAGGAGCATTAACAGTTGGGCAGTTTGATGTGGTTGAGGATCGTTTACGCCATAGTTATAGCATTCGGCTTTGGGATAACTTTATGAAGTCTCACTACTACTTCACTTTATTTGAACGGGGTACTAGATATCCCTGCGATCGCCCAGAACCTTTAATCTTACAAGTGGCAAATAGCTCTCAAACCGAAATCCGTCTGGATATTGGCGAACTGGCAGATACAGCCGAAATCAAACTTGCTTACGATGCCCAAGGACGGATGACCAGTAGTAAGATTCAAAAACATTC
>CAZLKI010000092.1:2042-3222 GCA_964560035.1 uncultured Synechococcus sp. | reverse complement strand
ATTGCTAGTGTTACGGATTTATTAACCCAAAAAATACTGATTGATGCCCAAGCGATCGCGGAACTAAATTAAGTATATTAAGGATGTTTGATTTGAGAAACTAGATTCTTCGCTTTTTCGACAGCTTGGTTGAGGATATGAGGATGATCTTCTAGGTTACCTCCTAGTTCTAATAAATCCGCAATTAACTTTCGAGCATAACTCCCATATCCAATTCCAGCGATGGGAAGATGAAGGGATCTCACCTTAGAAATTGTACTAGCATTAGTACCGCCTGCTAATTGGATAAAGCCTTTGAGATTAAAATCCAAAACTTTACGAGCTAAAAGTAAAGCCGCACGGGTTGTGCCATCGCCAATATCTCCACTCATCGGTCTGCCATCAGTTTGCCAAATTAAATTAGTGGGTTGGGGTTGCATTATTTCTAAGAGTTCTAAAAGATATTCCTTTAAATTCTCACCATCAGGAAAGCTCACCGCCATAAGTTTAAGCAGTGGAATTAAATCTCTTAGTTTCTCCCATAGTTCTTTAAACTCAACGATACATCCAATGTGCGTGTGAATTTCGATCGCATCTATGCCTTCATCTTTAATTAGATTACGAATTAAATCGAGAGAATATATCTGTTCTTGGGTATAAATAATCTGCGGAGGACATACAGGTAAGCATCTTCCACAGCCATAGCAGAGATTTTCAATGACTTCAGTTAAAATAATGGCATTCGTAGGACAGATAGAAATACACGGGCGATCGCAAGCAGAAGGACAATTATGAGAATCAAATTTAGCCTTGCGAAAGTGAGGGTCTTCTCCTGCATTAAAACTCACCATAATTAACGGAGATCTGGCATCCTTATCTAAAAGCTTTGCTGCTTCAATCCCTGCTCTAGCGGATCTAATTACGGCGGGATCGGCAGCCATATCAATACAGTCGGCTCCCGCAAGGGTATAAACCAGTGCTAAATTGCGAATGGCAGGTAAATGCTGAAAACTTGCACCACAGATTAACTTGAACCATCGGTGCGATCGCAAAGACTCTAAAGCAAAATTACTCATTTATAACTTTTAACAAACCTAAATTTAAATTAAGGTTCTAAATACTCATCCCCACCTAAAACTCTTATTAAAATTCGCTGATTTTCTACCTGTAAACCTCGAATTTCTGATTGCATTTTATCGAT
>CAZLKI010000092.1:0-1942 GCA_964560035.1 uncultured Synechococcus sp. | reverse complement strand
ATATTTTCAGTATTGCGATTGATTGCCTTAGCTGCGGTAGCTAGAAGGATTTCAATCTGTTTTAATCTCTGGGCGCTTGTCTCTTGGTCATCCATATATTTTTTGTATAGCTAATTTTATTGCTTTATTTTAACCTTCAAATATATGCAAAAAACTCTAATAGGCAGCGTATAAAAATAACTTGAGCAATTTAAGGAGATAACTTTGGACTAATTTGATAGTTCCAATCACCATGAGAACGCCTTTTGTGGAGAGAAATAGAATTGAACTCAGTATCAGAAATTTTAATACCCATATCGTAGATACCTTCATCCAATATAGCCCGAATTTTCAAGCCTTTTTGAGTAGTAGTGTTACCAATCAAATTAAGCATAACCTGAAGACTGGTTAGAGGACGCGATCGCCAGTTTTGGGTAATGTCAATCCAGTAAGGTCAGCCAACTCTTGGAGCTTTAACTTCCAGAGCTTAGTACGATAACCATTACTGCCCCCGCAGTCAGCCGTAATCAACAAATGCTTACTTTTTAGGTAGAGTGGTTTGCCCATCGCCTCCCACCAGTGGTGAATCGTTTCTACTGTAAATTCGGCAGTATCATGGGTGACCCCAACACTAACCAAACCCTGATTGGACGATAAATCATAGACTCCGTAGGGAATAGCTTTGCCCAATTCTTCATCCTTAAAGTCATGCAGGTTTACTGTGACTGGCTGCTTGCTCGGCTCCCACTCCTAACCATTATTCTTAAAGTTACCAATTAGTTCTTTCTTCTTTGTATCCACCGAAATTACTAGATAATGTTTTTGCTGAAACTGGGTGACTTTGTTCGTAATATAGCGAAATTGCTGCAGGCTGCTCTGTCCCTTCTTCGGTTTTACGATTACTTTGCAAGCTGTAACCCATCTTCTGTAGCAAGTTATAGACTGTTTTCGCACATACTTGATGCCCCTTGTTTTGTAGTTCTTTGGCTAGTTTGACCACACTTTTGCACGTCCAACGCAATGGTGACTCTGGATCGTTGTCGGTTCGACTAGGGTATTCAGTTCTCCCATCAAGGTCTCATCTACTGTCTCAATGGATTTTCTCCCTCCTCCCGATTTTCGGATTTCTGTTGATAGGTTCGCTTGTCCTTTGCTTGCTTCTACCTCTTTTATTCCTGCTCTAATTGTGTTGCGGTTTATGCCCTGATACTGCTGCGATTGCTCTATGCCCCAATGCTCTGGCTTCTATCCCTGTCCATACTCTCCTTGTTCGTTCGTTCAAAAATGGTAAGAATTCTTCGTATTTACTTTCAATTCTTTCTATAACATCAATCGTATACATCGCTATCTATGCCAAATTCTTCTTGCTTTTATTATAAAACTCTCCCTCGTAAAATGGCTAAGTTGTTCTTACATGATACCCTAGGCATTAGGGATCATCTTTTCCATGATTATGTAATTCGCTATCTACCAAATTCCCTATTAAATTCATTAACAAAAGCCAAAATAACCGCAGAATCTAATGAAGGATGGCAGTATCAACCCATATTTCTAAGAGGACAGACCTATCCAACTAAACATCCCTTTGAATTAATCTTACGGGCTTCTCAAGCCAATCAAACCTCTATAGATTTGGTAATTGGCGAATTAGAAAAATGCTCTAAATCTTCAGTGGAAGTTATATTTGTAGGCGATCGCCTAGTTTCTCAAGTTAATAATACGATTACTACAAACTTCTTACCCCTTATTGATTTTCAAGTTAATTCTCAAGGTAATTCAGAAACTCCCCAATTGATAATTCCCCTCCAACCCCTCAGGCAAATAGGTAGAGATCGCCTCCGACTCATCTTTTAAATTAGCGATCGCCGTCAGTTAATAGTTACCGCGATCGATTTGGAAACAGGAATTGAATTATTTGCCGAGCAAGCGATCGCCGAACTCCACTAATTCAGATAGTTAGTTC
>CAZLKI010000091.1:0-10161 GCA_964560035.1 uncultured Synechococcus sp. | reverse complement strand
GAAGGTCAAGGGAGTAGTTTAAAGGGTGGCAGAACGCATACCGCAGGCGATCGCATTAGGGATAAAGTCTAGACCTTCAATTTTTCTGTGCCTTGCCAGAACCAACCAATTCTCTGTCATGTGCGGCAAGATTCAGATTGTGATACGGTTTTTAGAATCGAGCATAGATTAGGCTGGAGTTAAACAATATGGAAGAGTTATTAGAGCTTAAAGAATTGCTGGTTGGTGGCAATATTTCTGATGCTTTGCTGTTGGTGGAGGAGATGACTGAGATGAGCAAGGATGACAAACTGAACAAAATTTTTAGTTTTGCAAAGATTTTGCTATTGCATCTCATTAAACAAATGGCAGAAAATCGCACGACTAGATCTTGGGATCTCTCAATTAAAAATTCTGTAAGAGAAATTCAGCGTACAAATCAACGCCGTAAAGCTAGTGGAACTTATTGCGAGCCTTCAGAACTTCGAGAGGCTTTTGAAGATGCCTATGATATCGCCTTAGATGCTGCATCTAGAGAGACTTTTGAAGGTAGATATGAGTCTGAAGAGTTAAACAAAATGGTCGA
Organism: uncultured Synechococcus sp.; assembly: GCA_964560035.1. GTDB lineage: Bacteria > Cyanobacteriota > Cyanobacteriia > Pseudanabaenales > Pseudanabaenaceae > PCC-7502. The sequence continues at coordinate 9,596 of CAZLKI010000091.1, read as the reverse complement.
TTGCGCGGCAGTTATTGACAAGGCGATGGGGTTGATATTGGGATAGGATGTTTGAGCGATCGCATTTACTCTTACTAAATTGAGATTATCTTCGGTCATAATGAAACCAATCTTCACGGTCGAGAGGATAAACTCTACAGTAATCTTCGCCAAATAGCCTATGTTCTGTAATGAATTAGGCAATGCTGCCACGTTTGCAAGTTTCTTTAAATGAAGTCCCCACATTTTGTAAGCCTGCCTGAACCAAAAGATGCCCTTAATTATTCCCGTTAAGGATTAAATCGGGGATTCTATATCTTGGCGTTCTTTTAATGCCTGAAGTTGGGTTTGATTACTGCTTTGATTATTTGTCCATGAAATTGCCCCGTCTCGACTGGTTTGATAAAAATCAACTTTGGCACTTTGTAATTGTTTAAAAGTTGCATCTGAGATGCTTTCTCGGTTAGAGGCGATCGCTGAGGTAGGTTGAATTGCCTCTAATAGTTGTGGAGTCAAATCTTCACCCGTCCACCACAAAATTTTAGCTTTGAGTTTAGGAATTAATACTGAGTTAGTAAGTAGTTGCTGTTGTTGGGTAGGAGAAGTATCAGTAAGAATCAGCCAACTGGTATCGGCAGTTTGAAGTCGCAAAAGATTGGGATTTTGGTGAATCAGTTCGATTTGGGTTTGAGAAGTAATTACTTTAGTTTGATTTAATTTCAAAGCATCAATACTTGCCCCAGATTTAGCTAAAGACTGACTTAATGACTGAGTGAGATTTTCTACAAGGGGAGCGAAGTTTTTAATAGGGATCGGTTTTCCCACAATGGATGTCCAACCTTCAGAATCGCGTTCGGAACCTGTGGCGATCGCCGAGTCAATTTGATTAATTCCAGATTTTTGCAATAAGGGAATCAGCGTAAAATTTACTACTTCATTGTCACCACTATTTATTAACGCTACTTGACCTCGATCTTGAATTAACATAACGGGCGTGCGATCGCTGGAAATTACCAATACCTGAAATAAAGTCGATCGCGTTACTGCTCCCGGAACAAACAAAATCATCACAAATACTAAAGATGCTGCCAGCCAAAATTTTCGCACTTGCGGTTGCAACCAAACTAAAAAAATAATTCCATAGCCCGCTAATAATTGCCATAGCCCAATTGCCCCAGCACTCGTAATCGCCCCCGGCAATGACCGAATCCAAGTCGCGATCGCAATCATCAAAGCTAAAGGCGTAGTCAACAGCCAACTAATCACCGCACCTAAAGGCACATAAATTACACCCAAAACCCCACTGATAATGCCGACAATCGTACCCAAAGAGACCATTGGTGTTGTTAAAACATTAGCCAGAATACTGTAAGCACTAATTTTGCCAAACATATAAAGCTGCAAAGGTAACGTCCAAATGTAAGCAGCGATCGGTACAGATATTAAAGTTCCAACTATTGGAGGTAGCCATTGCAAACGGTCGGCGATCGCTGGAGCACTGACGACTAAGCCCAAAGTTGCCAAAAAGCTAAACTGAAATCCTAAGTCCCAAATCCATAAAGGCTGAATTATTAATAAAATTACTGCCGCTAAAGTTAAACCAATTACTGGACGAGTTTGGCGATCGCTAACTAATCCGACTAAAGTTCCCATCCCCATCACAACCGCGCGTAACACGGATGGACTTACTCCTGTCAGAATTAAAAAACCTAATAGGCTAATGGTTCCGACAATAAATTTGAATTTATTCGAGATGTTTACACAAACCGCTAAAACCGTACCTAAAATAATCGAAACTTGAAATCCTGAAGCTGCTAATGCTGCTGCTAAACCCACTTCTATAAATGTTTGCTTTAATTCGGAGGGTAAATCAACCGTGCGATTTCCTAAAACTAAAGAACTTAATAATGCACCTTCAGGCATACCTGCACCTAATACATGGGCGCGTACCATTCGACTCCGAATCCACCAGTCGCCAAAAGGAGGAGGATCGCTAATAACCTTCAAACTCCTACCGCTAAACCCTGCAAAGATTCCCGATCGCCCTAAAAAAGCCTTAAAGTCAAATCCACTGGGGTTGTCTGGTGGTGATGGTAAATACAAATTGCCCGTAATTTCTACCTTTTGCGAGGGTCTTAAGCCCGTAACTTGGGTCAAAGAGATAGTCGTGTAAAGCTTTCCGCCTACAGACTTTTTCTCACCCGAACTAAGCGTAATTTCATTAGCCAAAAGCGTAAATTTACCCCTACCACTCCCCGAAATCATTGGTGCATCTAATAACTCACCTGCGATCGTGGCTTTTATAGCGGTATCAGTATTAACAAATTTGGAAACATCATTAGCTAAAGGCTGCGGCACTCGAAACTGAATATAAAATGCGGCAAAGCAGCCAATTAATCCTGCCACCAACCATACCCAGCGTTTAATTAAACTCGATTTAAATATTAAGGGAACAAATAATGTCGTGATTATCCCCAATCCCAGCATCACTGCCCCACCCAGCCATATATAACCAGTCCATACCGACAAGATACTAGCGATACAACCAAGGATGAAAGCTAAAGAAAATATAAGGGCGATTAGAACAATCATCGGAACAACTTTAATTGCGGCTTTTATTAGTATCTAAGCACAGGTTAGGAGTTCGGTCGTTAAGAGCAAGTTATAAATTAGTTCCCTGCACGTTCAAAGCTTTAATCAAAGAGACTTAAATAAAACCGAATATATTACGCTAATTGGGGCTTGAGCAAATCTTAGGTAAAAAAGCGATAAAAGTTTGAGAATAAACGGTCTTAAGAGCTAAGATAAAAAAAGCTTTAATTTTCTGTGGCTAAATGACTTCCTCCAAACTAGCGATCGCTGACAAACAAGAAATACTCCGTCTATATTGCGAAACAGATCTATCAACTGCCAAGTTGTCGAAACAGTTTGGTATCAGTTCTAGCAGCACGTTAAGGCTATTGCAAGAAATGATGTCGCCCGAAGAATACAAAGAAGCAGTCCAAAAAAAGCAAGCAAAGCCCAAAAAAGTCCAAAAAATAGTAAAACCTGAAATAGATCAGCTAGGTTTAGAGCTATTAGATTCCGATCTGGCTTTTGAAAATTTCGATCGAAATTCTGAAGATCCAGAAGTTCAGGAAGATTTTATTAATGCTCCAGAAATAACTCAAGAAATTATTAATCAAGCAGAATTATCTACTTCAACAATTTCACTTGAGCTCGATCGTGATTTTGATTTGGCGATCGATCATGATTTTGAGCCATTCAGTGAAACTCCTCAAAGTGTGGTCGAAGATCTTGCCAGCGAACTAGCAGGTTCGGATATTTTAGATATAGACGATGATGAGTTTGATGAAGACGAAGACTTGGAACCAGAAGATGAAGAATTAGAAGATGAAGAGTCACATCCGAATATCTTACCAATTGTCGATATTGGCTTAAAAATAGCCCCAAACATACTCGTCATCCTCCCCCTCGAACAAGCTGAACTTTCCAATATTTGCTACATCGTAGTTGATAAAGCTTCTGAAATCGTTACTAGACCAATGCGTGATTTTAAAGATTTAGGCAAAGTTCCTAGCGAAGAAATAAATTTATTAGCATTACCAGTATTCGATAACCATCGCGCCGCACGGAGATTCTCGGCACATAACCAAAAGGTGATTAAATTTCCAAGTGTTCTAATTCATGCGACAAAATCACATCTTTCCAAAAAAGGCATCACACGGCTGTTGTATGGCGGACAGATATTTGCTCTAGTCTAGATTTTATCTTTAGATGCAATCTTATTCTTTACAAAATTTCTAGCCTGTTGCTACACTGCAAATGTAGTTGAACTATACGAATGACCTAAGGCTTTCTCATACCTATATTTATCTGTAGATTGGCATCTATAGAAAAGTCGATAATTTTTTCTCTTTCCTCACTTAGCTTTTTTAACAGGAAAAGATTAATTCTTGCAAATTATTATTAAGTAATTGTATATTTTTGAGATGTACAAGTTATACATGACCATGTAGGATGATCTCGAAGATCGAACTACTAACTAAAAACTTTCTGGACACTCAAAAATGCGTTTATCAACTTTAGGCTTAATTAGTGTAATTGCTGGTGCTATCAGCGTAGCTCCTGCTTTTGCTGGTACCCCTGCTTCTATTTCTGGTTCTTCCACCTTAGTCACCGCTGCTGGCTTTACCTCCACCGTAAGTGGTGAATCAATTCTGCCCAGTGGCTTTATCTTTTCAACTATTCCTTCTGTTCTCTCTCCAGCTGTATTCAATCCAGTTCCTGCAATTCCTGTAAATACTTCTGCGACTCTTACTGGCTCTCAAGTACTTGTAGCACCTGCTTACAACATCTTGGGTACCTCTCCTGTAGTTACCTCTTTGTCTGTAGGCTCTTCGATAGCTCCTTCTGCTACTACTACTTCCGCTTCCTTTGCTGCTGCTGCCACTGCATTGCTGACTACCTTATCCAACCCTTTAACAACAGTACCTAATGCCAATATCATTCTTAATCGGATTGAAGGTTTGGCTGGCATCATCAAGGCTGGTGCTGGTGTTAACGGTTTAGACTAATTTCCCCTAAGCTCTCACTTAAAAGATAGCTAGTCAGTATGAATGGAGATATGGCTAATTTCATATCTCCTTTTTGATCTGACTTTATTATGCTTTCCACCAAAACAAAATAAAAACTTTGAAAATTAATAGCCTTTAATTAATTATGTTAACTAAACTTATCTATACCCAACACAAGTTACAAATTATTGCTCTGCTATCTTTATCTGCTAGTTCAATATTTTTTGTTCCCAGTTCAATCCAAGCTCAAACCGCCAGTGCATCAGGCTCGGCAACTTTTTCTTCTGGTGGTACGATCACGAATACCTTTGTTAATGGCAATCTTACAAGCAGCGTAATTGTAAATGGTGCTACATCAAGTGTCTCAGGTGAAGTCGTTCTCCCCCAAGGATATTTTTTCAATGGTATAGCGACAATTACCCCAAGCTATACAGGTGTGATGATTGGCGGAAATAATGTTGGTGTTGTTTCAGCCTTAGAAATAGATCCTGGTACTACACGAGTTGTTGCAGCTAATTCTAGCTTTAATCGCGCCGCCGCCCAAGTTCTTATAAATTCTTCTACTGGTAACACTTCCATTAATACCAATATCGACTCAGTTACCGCCATCATCAAAGCTGGTGCAGGTGTAAACGGTTTAGATTAATCAAATTATTGCCTTTTTGCCCAAAAATCTGACGAGCCATGACCACATTAAAGGCTAACACCGTCAGGGTTGGATGCGGAATTATTTGGATGATTTTTTCTCATACTGTGGCTAGCCCAGTTCAAGCACAGACCCCAAGCATTCCCCTTGACCCCGGTAGAGTTCCCGATCAAATCCTTGAACAGAATAATCCTCTCACCCCAGCCCCAACCGCACCTCCAATTCAGTTTGATGCCGACCAAATTAGTGAAGTGATTCGCTTTGCCATAACAAGCACTGCGGTGCGCTATCCCTTTCTTGTCAATCCCAGCGATAGAATAACTTTTACCCCCAATATTTTCAACCCCAGCGAAGCCGAAAATTACTTTGACTCCGATATTCGCTTTGCCAGTGATAATCCTCTAATTGCCAAACTCACCTATGGCTATTTTTCCCGTAGCGATCAATTTTACTGGGTACTTCCCGACAACCGTGTCGTTTTTGAGACCAATGGCTATCAGGCTGGAGTGCTTCAGCAAGGTTCGGGTAGAGATATAAGCGTACAACAAACAGTGGTTTTGACCCGTGCGCTTTCGGGCAGACAGGTAGTTACAACTTTGCCCGAAAATTTCTCAGAAATTACCAAAGCCATAGATCCATCTACATTTACAATTTCTTCTACTTCGGCACAGGTTATAAATCCACCAGGTATACCCGCCGCACCAATTGCCTTAAATACAGGTGTTAATCTGAGTAGCCCAAATATTACTATCATCAACTCCAGCGTAGCCACAACCAACAGTAATCAAGGCGGTGGCTCCAACTTTGCCAATTTAGAACCAGATAATACGCCCCAAATTCTCCAAGGTTTTCCCACTAACAATCTTCAAGCTTTATTTAGTAATGGCGAAATTCCTATAGCCGAAGGATCGATAATTCCCGAAGCAAATCTTTTAGCATTTGGACTCTCTTTTGACAGCCTCAGTGATCCTAATAATACTCTGGGTGGATCGACCTCACCGCCTGGGTTCAAAATTTTGCAACGCAATCAATTTGATAATCAAGATCTACTCCAAATTTTAACTAATCCATTTTTAAGAAGAGGCGAACGGGAGTTCTTTTACCTCAATTCTCTTTTTTGGTCAGATTTGGGAAACCGTCCACCTATAGTCACAGTATCTCAGTCGGAGACCACTAATTCATGGCAACGATATTACATTAGTCGTCCTGTTAATCAATCCATGATTAGCTACGATCCCAAAGAAATTAGTGCAACCTACAATAACCGCTTTATTAATCTAGGAGCATCCCTTAGCTATTCCCCTGATACTGGCAAAATCAATTGGTCACAGACCTATAACAGCACTATCGGTATGCTGCTCGGAGGAATTTTTTTAGCCCTAGACCCGCAAAATCTGGGCGATCGCCTCGGAGAAGCCAAACAATTACGAGATGACAAAGCCAAATTTACACCACTAACTACGATCGCAACTTCTGAACAAAGGCAACAAATTAATCAAAGGATAAATAGCAGCCTGTTTTATAGCACTCTTGGTAGCGCCCTAGAGCAAGTATCAGGTAATCTCACCTTTGCCAGTAACATCACACCCACAAGCTCGGATCTTTTTCAATTTAGAACTGGCTTATATCGGCGCACCGTGCAGTTTGTGGGGTCAGAAATTGGAGATGTGGTTCAAGGGGATACTTCGATTTCCGTGGCTCAAGTTTCAGTGGATACTTTTGGTCCCTTAACCTTTATTGGTTCGCAAATTCCCCGTAGTCAAACTCTGATTCCTACCAATGAGTCTTTTGCTTCTGAAGTAGTTCTGACTGCTCCTAATGGTCAGCAATTTGTCCAAAGTATTAATTCTAGCGATCCAGATTTAGTGGCTATTCCGATTGGGATTAACCGCACCAAGTTAGCTTTCGATCGCATCGAATTAACCCGAACCGATCGCCAAAGTAGTAAATTTTTCACCTATTTTGGCTATGTGTCCTCGCCCTCGGTGGAGTTGAGTTGGAATGGTTCTAGTGACAGCTATAACTATGGTTTTAGTACGGGTTTATGGTTAAATACGGCAGCCAACACCGCAGGTAATGTGAGCGACAATACTCTTGGCACTTCAGAACCCACGCTTGGAGCTTATGCTACCGCTTTTTTTACGCTTAGTTCATCTTTCACAGAGCGAGATGAAAAGGAGATGCCGATCGCAGTTACAACCATCTCACCCCTAATTAGAATTGCTTGGAACAGTTCCGCAAATTCCAATAATTCATCCACAGCGAATATATCTTGCACTTTTTCTCGACAGGTTTCAGGTTTAAGTTTTTCCATAACTCCGGGTGTTACCATTGCCGATGAAAGCACGAGGCTTAGAACAGTCAGTTTTATCCAAGGCAGCATAGATTTTGGGGGAGGACTCAGATTTCGCACTAGCGTTGAATTAGATCGAGATACTTTTTGGAGCTTTGAGGGGACTCAGAGACTAGACCCAAGCTTTACAGTAGGAGCATTTATTAGAAACTTTAGGGAGCTTACCCAAGGAGTTGATACCCGTGAAATCGCCTCTAACTATGGGCTTAGTCTGCGCTATCAAGTTCCTGCCAGTCCCGCATCGATTGAAACTCAATTTGGAATATCTGATGGTAATGTTGAGGTCAAGATTAAAGGAAATATTCGATTTCAAATATAGTCGCTTCCCTTGTATAAAAGTTATAGTTAGTACACGCAAACTTATTTAGTGGAATTAAGGAGATTTTGATGCTGTATCCAAGAATATTTGTTACCGCTTTTACAGTTTTAGGTTTTTCTGGTTTTAGTAATATAAATCCTGCGATCGCCCAAGTTCCTCCACCGCCAGTATCTCAACAAAGCTTGCAAGAATTTCAACAACCCACTCAATCTAACTTTTCTCTTGGTGGTACTAATAGCGGGCTAAACCTTTTACAACTAATTCAAAGTGCTAATCTACTTAACGGTAAATCTGCGGCTGAGGTAAACGCTGGACAAAAAGAAAGTTTAGATGAAGCAAGTGTAAAGTTTCGCCAACAACAAAGACAACAATTAGGTGTTACTAATCTAGTTTTGGTTGAAGGTGCAAATCTTCCTAATAAAAAAAACTAACTTCTGATAACCTTCCGATCGAACCTCAAGTGACTATTCGATCTCAAAAGACAGTAGATTTTGATCCCAAGAGATAGTAGATTGATATGTCTGTGATTGTCTGTTTTTATTATGCAAGATTGGCTGAAGCCCGCTCAAAGATTGGGAAACCTTCCCCCATACGTTTTTGCTCGACTAGATGAACTCAAAATTAGAGCAAGAGCGCAAGGATTAGATTTAATTGATTTAGGCATGGGTAATCCTGACGGGGCAACTCCTGAGCCAATTGTTAAAAGCGCGATCGCCGCTCTCCAAGATCCAAGTAATCATGGATATCCACCCTTTGAAGGTACTCCTAATTTTCGCCGCACAATTACTGAGTGGTATCACCGCCGTTATAATGTCAATCTTGACTCCGAGGGTGAAGCATTACCTTTGATCGGTTCTAAAGAAGGTTTGACTCACTTAGCACTGGCATTTATCAATCCAGGGGATTTAGTCATAGTTCCCAGCCCTGCGTATCCCGCCCATTTTCGAGGTCCTTTAATTGCAGGGGCAGAAATTTACGAGCTTATTCTTAAGCCTGAAGATAACTGGGTGATTGACCTCAATACTATTCCTGAAGATGTGGCGCATCGGGCTAAGGTTATGTATTTTAGCTATCCTAGCAATCCTACGGCGGCGATCGCTCCGCGTAAATTATTTGAGGACATAGTGGCATTTGCCCAAAAATACAAGATTTTATTAGTTCACGATTTGTGTTACGCCGAGCTTGCTTTTGATGGTTATCAACCCACTAGCCTGTTAGAAATTCCGGGCGGAAAAGATGTAGGCGTAGAGTTTCACACTTTATCTAAAACATACAATATGGCGGGCTGGCGCGTGGGCTTTGTCGTGGGAAATCGTCATGTGATTCAATGCTTACGCACCCTGAAAACCAATTTAGATTATGGAATTTTTTCGGCAATTCAAACTGCGGCGGAAACTGCCTTGAAACTCCCTGACTCCTATTTAGAAATTGTTCGCAATCGCTATAAAGAACGCCGAGATTTTCTGATTGAGGGCTTAGGTAAATTGGGTTGGGATATTCCTAAGACCTATGCAACTATGTATTTATGGGTTCCATGTCCGCAGGGTATTGGCTCTACAGATTTTGCTTTGGAGGTATTGCAGCAGACGGGAATTGTCTTAACTCCGGGTAATGCCTTTGGTCGGGGTGGCGAGGGTTATGTCAGAGTGAGTTTAATTGCCGATTGCGATCGCCTTGGGGTAGCATTAAAACTTTTAAAAGAGGCGGGAATTAGATATAGCT
>CAZLKI010000090.1:0-10531 GCA_964560035.1 uncultured Synechococcus sp. | reverse complement strand
ATTTTGGATACCTTCTCAAACATTACCCAAGTGGGATATCACTGTGATCCCTCTTAAACGGTATCTTATTTAAACCCAAGTCCCTAACTTATGACGTACATTTTAGTGCAAGCGATCGCTACATTGCACCCTAATCCATCAAGATTCCTACCCCACTGAAATATATTTTCCCAAACAGCGCGATCGCCATCAAATTATTATGATTGAGTAGTCTAAATTCTTGAATAATGCTTAAATAAAAAAGGCTTAATGAATAGAATTAACTTAAGATTTGCTACAAACATAAGCTATATCGAATTATTCCAAATTATCAAGCAATATGAATAATCCTACTAAACCATCTGTCCCCGTAACCGTACTCACAGGATATTTAGGAGCGGGTAAAACCACCTTACTCAATCGAATTTTGACCTACGAGCATGGTAAAAAAGTTGCAGTAATTGTAAATGAATTTGGCGAAATCGGCATTGATAATCAGCTTGTTGTCAGCACTGATGAAGAAATCTTTGAAATGAATAATGGCTGTATTTGTTGCACGGTTAGAGGAGACTTAATCCGAATTATTACTAAGTTAATGCGCCGTCAGTTCGATCATCTTTTAATTGAAACTACTGGTTTAGCCGATCCTGCCCCTGTAATTCAAACCTTTTTTTCCGATGAAGATGTCAAGCAAAAAACCCATTTAGATGCTGTAGTAACGGTGGTCGATACCAAACATATCGCTCAACATTGGGATAGTGATGAAGCTCAAGAACAGATTGCCTTTGCCGATGTGATTTTATTAAATAAGATTGACCTTATCAGCGCATCAGAATTGCAGGAACTAGAACTAAAAATTCGTGCTATGAATGCGATCGCCAAGATTTATCATACGCAAAATGCTCAAATTGAAATGTCAGCGATTTTAGATGTTGGAGCTTTCGATCTCAGTCGGGCTTTGGCGATCGATCCAGCCTTTTTAGATCCAAGCTTAGATCCATCTGGCGATAACCATCAGGATTCGGAACATAGCTCTAATATTCACCACCACCATCACGAGCACGATCGCACGGTTAAATCAGTGGCAATTGTCGCATCAGGAGAAATGGATGGGGTAAAGCTCAACAATTGGTTAGATGAACTTTTAGCTGAGAAAGGAGCCGATATTTTTCGGACGAAAGGAATTCTTAACATCGCTGGAGAAGATTGTCGTTTCGTATTTCAAGGCGTACATATGATCTTTGATGGTAAGGGCGATCGCCCTTGGCAAAAAAATGAAATTCGTAAAAATGAAATGGTATTCATCGGTCGCAATCTTAACGAAACCGAACTCAGGCAGGGATTCTTAAGCTGTATGGTTTAAAGTTCGTATTAATCGAGAAAGAACATAAGCAGTTTTACGCAGGTTCTAAGGCGATTTCTTTGCTGATATTTTCTGGATCTAATATTTGTTGAGGTATTTGTTGGAGTATTTTTTGATTTTCCTCATTGTCGTGATTAGCTTGAAAAGATTCAACGATCGTAACTTGAGGCAGATCCCATTTATCTTGAAATACACTCAGATCGAACCAAAATGTCGTACCTACGCCTAATTCGCTATGGACATGTACTTTACTGTGATGTTTTTCAATAATATTACGCACGATCGATAAGCCTAACCCAGTCCCCTCAAGGGTATGTACGCGGTTTTCAATGCGGAAAAAGCGGTCAAAGATGCGTTTTTGGTCTTCGGGAGAAATACCCGTACCAGTATCGCTGACTTCAACTCGGACTCTATTAATAGATTGGTGTGGATAATTAGGACTTGGTTCTTGGCGATTATATGCCTTAATCAATACTTTGCCGCCCGAACTGGTGAATTTCAGAGCATTACCTACGAGATTTCCTAACACTTGCAATAATAAATCGTAGTTAGCCCAAGCTGGCATAATATCAGAAGCAATTTCTTTCTGTAGTTCAATTCCTTTGTCACGGGCATTTAACTGATAAGTTCTGAGAGTTTGTTCGATAGTTGAGTAAAGTTCGGTAGCATCAAAGCGATACTGACGACCAGATTCAAGCCGGGATAAATCTAAAACATCATTGACCAGACGGGTCAGGCGATCGGTTTCGCGGTTGGCAGTATCTAAAAATTCATGTTTTTGCTCTTCTGAAAGCTCATCTCCATATTCGTAGAGGGTTTCAATAAAAGACTTGATATTAAATAAAGGAGTTCGCAATTCATGGCTGACATTACTGATAAATCGACTTTGAGCGGCATTGAGTTCCACTTCGCGAGTGATATCCTGAACGGTCATCGCTATGCCTTTGATCGTATTACCCGCACTTAAAACACTCATGATTAAGAAGCGTAAGGAAGTATCTCCTGATTCTGAAGACGAAGTGATCCGAAATTCTGCACCTTCTCTTTGACCTCTAACTATCTCTAGTAAAGGCATACTAATTTCGCGATTGACCGCAGGGGGTAAAATGTGCATGATGTCTGTAGCGATCGCCTGCTTATCTTCCCATCCTAAAATTTTAATTGCCGCAGGATTTGCCAAAATTACTTTTAGATCTGCATCCAAGAGAATTGCCCCATCCGCGATCGCGGAGACTAATGTTTCTAATTTAGCTTTTTCGGCAGTGAGTTCTTCGATATTTTGTTCTGCATAGCTTTCTAGTCGTTTTGCCATCTCGTTAAAACTTCGGATCAGTTCGCCCAATTCGCCCCCGAAAGGTAAATCGATCCGTTGCTTGAAGTTGCCACTGGCAATGCTTTGCACTCCTACCACCAATTCTTTAATCGGGCGAGTGATCGTGACGACATTAGAAGCCGCACCTAAAATTACCATCATCCAAATTGAGACGAATACCGCCGTAGTCACATCTAAAGTTAAAGAAGAAGAGGCAACTGCTGTAGGATTAGGATTAATTCCGATCGCCAAAATTCCTAAATCTTCACCTTCATGATCTAAATGTACGAATACATCAGTGACTTCACCTTGAGGAGAATTATGCTGCTTCACCCATGTCGGATCGGTACTGTTTAGAGGATTTTCAGGCAATAGAATTCGCCGTCTTAAGCTTAGGGAATTTTTGACCTCATCTACCGCAAAAGGAATTCCGTAGTAAATATCGCCTAATGGATCGGCATAGAGAATGTAACGAATGCTAGAACTACTTTCAAAGAATTTTTTAGAAACCCTTGCTACTTCAGTGCGATCGCCTTGAGCTACCAACGGAGATACATTTGCCGCTAATAACAAACCTAAATCTCGACCAAACCTAGTATCGCTAAGCCTTGCATCAGTTTGAATATCATTGACCGCCCAAAACGTCACTCCACTCATTAGCAGAGATACCATCAGTGTTACCACTGCCATCAGCTTGGTTTGGAGGGTGAATTCAGACCACCAGCGTTGAATTGTCTTAAAAATTTGTGAGAAGGGTTCCATATTGTAGATGCATTCAATGTCTAAATCTTACTATACTAATCAAAAAATTTTGCTTTACTCATCTCCTCAAGGTTGAGAATTTCGGTTAATTGGGCGATAGTAAGAAGTTCCTTTTCTAAAACAATCTGACGCAGAGACTTACCTGTCGCTAAAGATTCTTTGGCAATATCGGCACTATTGAGATATCCCAAATGAGGATTAAGGGCAGTCACTAAAGATAAACTTCCTTCGGCATAAGCTAAACAGCGATCGCGATCGGCAGTAATTCCCTTGATACATTTTTGCGCCAAACTAGCCAAAGCATTTCCTAAAATTTCGATACTGTGTAAGAGGTTATAGGCAATCAAAGGCATCATCACATTTAGTTCTAGTTGTCCTGCTTGGGCAGCGATCGCAATGGCGGCATCATATCCCAAAACTTGAATGCAAACCATATTTGTCATTTCGGCAATCACGGGATTATATTTCCCCGGCATAATCGAAGAACCGGGCTGTAAGGGCGGAAGTTGAATCTCTTTGAATCCAGTCTTGGGTCCCGAATCTAGTAGTCGGAGATCGTTGGCGATTTTAATACAGTCTTGAGCCAGATTACGTAAACTGCCCGAAACATTGACAAACGCTGACATACTCTGCATTGCCGCCATTAGATTTACTGCAGGTTTTAATTTAAATTTAGTCAGTTCGCTAAGTTTTTGTGCCACTTTTACCGCATATTCAGGATGGGTATTCATGCCAGTTCCTGCCGCGCTCCCGCCTAAGCCCAGTTCGGTTAAGTCTTCCGCCGCAATGCGAATACGTCTAAGATGGTCGCTAATAATTTGAGCGTATGCTAAAAATTCATCACCTAAGCGCACGGGCACAGCATCTTGGAGGTGAGTTCGTCCAGATTTGATCACATCCTTAAACTCTTCACTTTTTACTTGCAATTGCGAGATTAAATTATCTAAAGCAGGATATAAAGACTTTTCCAATGCCATTAAGCCACCGATACGAATTGCTGTGGGAATGACATCATTGGTCGATTGTCCGTAGTTTACATGATCGTTGGGGCTGATGCGGTCGTAGTTGCCTTTGGAGTCGCCAATTAGTTCTAATGCTCGATTTGCCAAGACTTCATTGATATTCATGTGGTGAGAAGTTCCTGCCCCTGCTTGATAGATATCCACGACAAATTGATCCCGCAGATTCCCCTCTAAGACTTGATCGCAGGCGATCGCAATTATTTCCCCAATCTCAGACGGAATACAACCAAGTTCGGCATTGATCAGAGCCGTAGCTTTTTTAATGATAATTCCCGCATCGATGTATATGGGTAAAGGTTTGATGTTACTAATTTGGAAATTAGCGATCGCCCGTGCTGTCTGAATCCCATAGTAAGCAGTTTCGGGAATTTGCATCACTCCCATGGAATCTTTTTCGGTGCGATATTTCACTTTAGATTGGCTCCTTGGTTGAATAAATAAATTGAATAATCTTGGCAATTTTTGTGCTCTATGGCATTTTATACCCAAGGGTAAACAGCACTATATTTTCTAATTTAGCGATCGCCTCAGATTCTAATTGTCCTAATCGTTTAATTAATCGAGTTTTGTCAAGCACCCTAAGCTGATGACAAAGTGCAACTGAGTCTTGATTTAATCCACCTTGACCACTAGAAATTAGTAAGCAAGTTGGCAAACCTGCACGGCGTAGGTTAGTTGTGAGAGGAATCGTAATAATAGTGGTGGTAAATTGAGATAAGGTACTTTCTTGAAAAATAATAATAGGACGAGTTCCAGCCTGTTCCGATCCTATGGTTGGATCGAGATTTGATCACCATATTTCACCACGTTCTACTTTCATTATGTATCTTCGCTATTCAGAAGTGAGGCATACTCAGCAATCCCTGTTTCGGCTAGTTGTCGATCTTCTTCGGCAGATTCTTGGTAGAGATTAGCAAATTGACTAATATCTGTTGTTTGTTGGTTAAACCTTCTTTGAAACTTGATGAAAGCAATAAAATCTGCAATTTGTTTTAGTTGGTTGTCGTTAAAGCAATCTATCTCTTGTTTAAGGGATTCTTTAGTGATTACTATCATTTAGTTTTTCCTTTTAAGTTTGAATGTTTTTATAATTTCCGTACTCTTACACACAAAGGAGCGGATTTTATTGATTAATTTTTCTAAGTGATATGAAGTCTTATCGTTGTCTTAAGCTACCAAGTGATGAATTATCCCTTTTGAAATAAACATCTGAATAAATGTTAATTCTTTTTGATCCCAAAACTTGTTTTGCCCGATCGTTAATTAAAACTTTCTGTCCTTCATATTCCACACTTTTAATATCTTTAAGCTGAATGCTCAAGCCCAGCTACCTCTTCAGGCTTAAACTGTAAAACTTGTAATCAGAGTCTTTAAGAATATCAGATAGGTTTATCGGTTGCAAAAAGAGCGATTGCAAAATAGTCGTCTACTCTAGTCTCTAAAGGAGTTGCAGTAGAATAAAAGATATCATTAAGTAACCGATGCCGAGGTCTAATCCGATTTTGAGTGGTTGGATAAAGCGATCGCAGTTAGGTTAATATTCTTACCGTTACCGTTTAGTATTTAATTAGGTTTTTTAGACTATTTTTTAGAAGAAATTGAAAGCTTAGTCCAGTTAGTTGAGCACACAACATTTTAGGTTTAATAATGTATGTTTAATGCCACCGAACTTTTAATAAATGACTTTGTAAAACAACTGACAGGAGGATACAGCCGTATATATGGTGGTTACAAGCATGACTACGCCGAAATAATTGCTTGGGCGGGAAGTATGGCTTTAGAAAATATTGCCAATAGCGATGCTCTCTATCACAATGTCGAACACACGATTTTAGTTACTTTAGTAGGGCAGGAAATTTTACGCGGCAAGCACATCCGCGAGGGCAAGGTATCACCAGAAGATTGGCTGCATTTTATTATTTCCTTAGTTTGCCATGACATTGGCTATGTTAGAGGGCTGTGCAAAGAGGATCGTGATGGTAAATATGCTACAGGTATTAATAGTTGCTTAGTAGATTTACCCCAAGGTGCATCGGATGCCAGTTTAACGCCCTATCACGTCGATCGCGCCAAGTTATTTGTATTAGAACGGTTTGGCGGACATACTTTAATTAATGCTGATGTCATCATCGATAATATCGAACTTACAAGATTTCCCGTGCCCACAAGTAGCGATCGCCAAGACACTTCTAGTTATCGAGGATTAGTGCGATCGGCAGATTTGATCGGACAACTGAGCGATCCTCGCTATCTTAATAAAATTGGGGCATTATATTATGAGTTTGAAGAAACAGGAGTAAATAAAGTTTTGGGCTATAGACATCCGGGCGATTTACGCCGAAATTATCCTAAGTTTTATTGGACGAGCATTTATCCGTTTGTTAAAGATGCTTTACACTATCTCTCTTTAACCCAACAAGGACAAGAAATTGTCGCTCATCTCTATGCCAACGTTTTTGTAGTCGAGCATGAAAAGTCTATTAGTTAATTAGTTGATTGAATATTTTTATGAATCCTTCCAAATCTCATAAACCCCAGATTTTAGTTACAGGGGGAGCAGGCTATATCGGTTGCCATAGCGTCTTAGCATTACAAAATGCAGGTTACGAAGTGGTGGTACTGGATAACTTAGTTTACGGGCATCGTCAAATTGTTGAAGAAGTGCTTAAAACCGAATTAATTGTGGGAGATACGAGCGATCGCCTGTTAGTGGATCGAATTTTTGCCACCCATCCAGATATTAAGGCAGTCATCCATTTTGCGGCTTATGCTTATGTGGGCGAATCAGTGAGCGATCCAGCTAAATATTATCGAAATAATGTGGTTGGAACTTTGACTTTATTAGAGGCGATGTTAGCGGCAAATATCAAGCATTTTGTTTTCTCTTCTACCTGTGCTACCTATGGCGAACCCCAGCAAATTCCCATTCCCGAAGATCATTCCCAAAATCCCATTAATCCCTACGGTATGAGCAAGCTCATGGTAGAAAAAATACTTGCGGATTTTAGTAATGCCTACGATTTTAGATCGGTTTGTTTCCGCTATTTTAATGCCGCAGGTGCCGATCCCGAAGCGAGAATGGGAGAAAATCACGATCCTGAGACTCATTTGATTCCTTTAATTCTGCAAACTGCTTTAGGACAAAGAGACCTCATTACCGTGTTTGGGACAGATTATCCAACTCCAGACGGCACCTGCATTCGCGATTATA
Source organism: uncultured Synechococcus sp. (assembly GCA_964560035.1). Classification (GTDB taxonomy): domain Bacteria; phylum Cyanobacteriota; class Cyanobacteriia; order Pseudanabaenales; family Pseudanabaenaceae; genus PCC-7502. The sequence continues at coordinate 2,882 of CAZLKI010000090.1, read as the reverse complement.
TCCACGTTAGCGATCTGGCTGATGCTCATGTGTTGGGATTGGCATATTTGCTCGAAGGCGGCGAAACTTCGGCTTTTAACTTAGGTAATGGCAATGGCTATTCAGTGCGAGAAGTAATTGCGACTGTAGAAAAGATCACCCAAAAACCGATAAAAGTGATGCTAGGCGATCGCCGCGCGGGAGATCCGCCGATTTTAGTTGGGAGTAGCGATCGGGCAATAAAAATATTAGGATGGCAACCCCAATATGCCAGTCTCACTCAGATCGTCAATCATGCTTGGAACTGGGCTAAAAAGCTGTAGATCTAAAATTAGTGGTTAACAAACCATAGATAAAGATGGATTGGCATGAGATTTGAGTGAAGATATGGCTGAATTAAAAGCAGAATCAGAAAAAGCAGAATCAGAGGAAGAATTAGAGGAATGAATCTGTTTGTAAAGATGTAATTTTCGTTCGTGCTGGTTCCAATGGACGTAATCGAAAACTTGCAACATTATATAAATACCTCGCCCGCATTCCGATTCACAACAAGGAGTTTGTGATATTTGCTTGTCAAACAGATTGTGAATTTCCGACCCTTGATCTTTAACAACCCAATGATAGGATTCTGAGGCGACAAAAAAATCTATAGTTACTTTCAGGGATTGGTCTAGCTTATTTCCGTGTTTGACAGCATTAATAAGTGCTTCTTGCAGTCCCAGCCGTAAATCAAAATGCCACTCGGTCGGTACGTTAGCAAGTAATAAGTCTAAGATTGGACTGGTATAAAGTGTGGAATCAAAACAAAACGTATGAGTTGTATTCGTCTCAATCGTAGTAACAGTCACGCTTAGAACTCCTTCTGTATACACACTTGTATGAATTATTATACCTTATTTGTCGATCTCAAGACGTTTTATCATGGAGATAGTGAGTAAAATTGCTTAGTTTAAATGAATTGCAGGTGCCAGCTTATCTTGTCGGAGGGTGGGTGCGAGATCGCCTTATCGATCGATTCAACCATCAATTTAACGATCGTCAGCCTAAATCCTCAGCCCGATCCCCAGCTAAATATTTGGATTTGGATTTTGTATTGCCCAGCCAGTCGGTAGAAACGGCAAAAGCGATCGCCAGAATCCATAATGCGGGATTTGTTTTACTAGATTCAGATCGCCAGATTGCCCGTGTAGTATTTAAAGACGGCACTGCGGATTTTGCCCAACAAATGGGGAACTCGATTGAAGAGGATTTAAGCCGCCGAGATTTTACGATGAATGCGATCGCCATAGACTGCGCCAAGATTAACACACCTGTAATTAATGAAATTAGTGATTTACCAGATCTAATCGATCCGTTTTTAGGGCAAAAAGATATCCAAAACCAGTGCATTAGAACGATCGATCCGCAAAACCTCCAAAGCGACCCCCTGCGAATTTTACGAGCATATCGGCAAGCAGCACAATTAGGATTCGAGATCGAGCCTGATACCCATCAATATTTGCTTGAATTTTCTCACGGCTTAAAAAATATTGCTGCCGAACGGGTACGCACCGAATTGAGTTATTTATTAGCTTTGCATGAAGATGGGACTAAATGGCTGACTAGGGCGGCGAATGATGGAATTTTGAGTATGTGGATTGCTCCTAAAAATTTAATGCTGGGGAGATTTGGCTTAATCGATCGCGCGATCGCTCAAGTTATAAGTGAATGGCAGGAATTAATTGGATATTTTGAGAATATTTTAAGCAGCGATCGTTCAGTTACCGTGATTGTCAAACTTGCGGCTTTGAGTGCTAGTGCTACAGCTTTATTACCTTTAGGATTTAGTCGGATCGAACAACGCTGGATTGTGACCTTGTTGAGATATTTGCCCCAATTTATGACCTATTTAGAGTTGGGAGCATCATCCAATCAATTTAAAGCTATATCTGCCAGCGAGCAATATCAATTATTTGAAGCTACCAAAGAAATTTTTCCCGCTCTCACAGTGTTGGCGATCGCCTCTGGACAGACTTTAGATAATATTAGCCCTTGGTTACAGCGTTGGCTCGATCCTACCGATCCTATTGCTCATTTGATTCCGATCTTGAATGGTGACGATCTGAAAAATGAACTGGGACTAATCGCTGGGGCAAAAATTGGCGAGATTCTAAATCAATTAAAACTTACACAGGTAGAAGGTATTATTCCCGACCGAGATCGTGCGATCGCCTATGCTAAAACTCTAATTTAACTATTCAAGCTCAGATCTCGGTAATTTAAATTAAATTTACGATCTAGTTCGTTAAAAAGCATACTTAGGTGAGATCTGCGGTGCCACGTTTCAACCTAATTTGCTGACAAGCCAGATCGATCAAGGTGATTCCTAGAAAAGTTTCTACCTTCAAAGTTCTAGAGATAGCTGAATAGAGTCAAAGCTATTAGGGTAAATTGTTTTTCAGAGATCTCCTTAGATTAGGTCTGCTCGTGTAAATTTAGCTTTTGTTTAAGCAAATGTCTTCTTGAGTTAAAGTTTGATAAAAGGCTTGGGGCGCAAAAAATTGTCGATAGCTTATCAATGTGCTTTGGGCATTTTCTAGGGATAGCTTTACATTTTTAGTTTTCATCATTTCGTATTTGAAGGCATCAAAGTTATTGGATTTAATGTCTAAGTATTCTGATGGTTCACGGGCGTAACTAGATTGGGTTTGATGTTCAGCGTGCCAAGTTTCGCAGTTTTTAGATGATAATTTTCTGGCTGTTTGAATTAACTTTTGGACTTGTTTATCCTGCGATCGCTGTAATTTATGCTCTCGAAAAAATTCCTGTGCCTTCTCTATTTTGAACTCCTGAGTAACATTAGGTAGCATTTGTTGTAATGAAATTTGTAAATTATTTATTTTTTGCCGCAGGGGGCGATCGCT
>CAZLKI010000089.1:0-10555 GCA_964560035.1 uncultured Synechococcus sp. | reverse complement strand
GATCGCCTTGGGGTAGCATTAAAACTTTTAAAAGAGGCGGGAATTAGATATAGCTGAATAGGGTTTAGTAAATAAGTCTTACTCAATAAGCATAGGATCGCTTACTGAAGAGGTTTTCAGCAAGATCTAAAACCCTAAAATGCAAGAGAAATATCCATATTTGGCAAGAACCCTTACACAAACATATACAATCACGCTAATACACCGCGATAACACATACAATCAACTTAAAAAATAAAGTTTACTCTCTGCCTGAGTATATTAACTAAAAATCATTAATAATTAAGATATAATAGTAAGCCTTGGGGCCGTAACGGTTTCGACGTGTTAGTGGAAACCACCTCATGCAGGTCGAGAGTGAGCCATCTCTCGTAAATCAAGGACTCAAACAAGTACATGCGAACAACATTGTACCCTTTGCTCGTAAAGCCGCTCCTGTAGCTGCCTAAGAACCACCCCTCAAAAGGTCTGTTTCGAGCTCTAACCTATGACTCAGTTAAGTAGTCGTTAGATAACCCCCAACTGATGCTGTTATTGCCCTTCTCTAATAGAGTAGTAACTTAAGAAACTTTTAGAGCATCCTTGTATCTGGGACAATAGATATATCCCGCCGTGCGGATCAAAACGGATAAACCTGTGAGTGAATGGGGCGTTATGAGCTAGGGCGGACGAGGATTCGACTTCCTCCGGCTCCACTTATAAAAATAGCTAAGAGTTATAAAAACAATTTTTTGGGGGTATTGAGATTCTGTCTTGGTACTCCTTTTAATTTAAGTAAGATTAGTTTAAGTAAGAAAAATTAGTAGCAACGCCAAATATCTAAAATTATGAATGCTTTATCTTTACCAACTTGGGTTATTCATATCTCTAGTGTTTTGGAATGGGCGATCGCTATGTGGTTGATCTGGAGCTACAGTAAGGCTTATCCTCAATTTTCTAGTGCATGGAAAGGCTTGGCTTTAGGGATGGTACCAGCTTTAGTTAGCGCGATGTGTGCTTGTACTTGGCATTTTTTTGATAATTCTGCATATTTAGAATGGTTAGTAACAGTGCAGGCAGCTACGACTTTAATTGGTAATTGCACCTTGGCGATCGCTGGTTATTACCTTTACAAAACTCGAAATATTAATATCACCTGATATCGTGTTTATTTTAAAATTAAAGTCGCTAAAACTTAGATCGCTAAAACTTAGACCGCTTAACTGGAGGAGTGGGGCGATCGCTTGTTAATACTTTAGACATATCAAGAGGCTTATCAAGCTCAGACGATGACGATATAGCTCTACGAACTGGTTTCTTTGGCGGCTTTTTAGGGATTACTGCGATCGCTTTAGCATAGGTAATTATCAAGCTATGGTTTTGGCGTTGGACTTTAATATCCCAAAAATAACCGATGGCACTGCTGGGTAAAATTCCTTTTAACTTTAATTTAAACCTAGTTCGGGCTTTGGGTAATTTCTTTTCGCGATCGCTGCGCTTGATTTTTACTACTACATAATTTCGGGCTATTGATTGCTCGATTACTTCACCCCTAATTGAGAAGTAACCATCTTCCACATTTGGATCTAAATCAAAATCGCTTTTACCCGTCTCTTTTGGTGCCCAGACCCCTGAAATTTGCATATAAAGCTGAGAAGTTTTTTCCACAGTGCGAGGATAAACTACCCAAAGATAGGCTTGTTCTAGATCGAGTTTTTTTTGTAATATAGGCATGACTTTACCTAATACTACAGCTTCAATTACAGTGCCATCAAGTGCTGTGAGCTTACCCTTACAGAAATGTTCCGAACTAGGCATATATCTTGCCAAGATGACTCCGATCGCTCGATATTGCAAAGTATTATTGGGTGGCGGAATTGGTGTTGACGATCCAGCTAAATCTGCGGATTGGATATCTCGGAGGTTTGAGTCATTATTTGGTGGAGTTACTCTTACAATTTCCAACTCAGACTTATTAGGCTTATTTGAAAATTGACTAGACTGCTTAGAAAGATTTTTGGTTGGAGGCTTAGGTGGAACCGCACTATTATCATCACTATTAGCAAATTTATTCATTTCAATAACCTCCAACAACCTCAGATTACCTACTATTCTACTGAATTAACTCATAGTAAGAATGAATTAGAGCTTTTCGGTGTAATTTTCGGTGTAGTTAATAATCCTAGCAAAACTTACTGGTTCTAGACTGGCACCCCCTACTAATACCCCGTCAATCTGTGACTCTGCCATAATTTCATCGATGTTATCGGGTTTAACTGACCCCCCATACTGAATCGTAACATCAGGATTTTGCAGTTGGCTGCGGATCAATCCTATAACTCGATTGGCTTCTTTTGTCGCACAGGTATCCCCCGTACCGATCGCCCAAATTGGTTCGTAGGCAATAATTAAATTATCTTGATCGACCCCATCTAACCCTAATTCAAGCTGAGAAAAAATATGGGATTCAGTTTCATTTTGTTCGCGATGCTGTTTAGTTTCACCCACACAAAGAATTGGTGTAATTCCATGCTTTTGGGCAGCCTTAAGTCTTTGATTGACGGTAGCATCGGTGTCACCAAAAAACTGCCGTCTTTCGCTATGTCCGACAATTACAAATTTGAGCCCCAATTCTACCAACATCGGTGCCGAAATTTCGCCTGTAAATGCCCCACTGTCTGACCAATGCAGGTTTTGCGCTCCGATCGCCAAGTTATCTGGAGCATTAGCCGTAAAGCTGACTAAAAATGATAGATCGGTAAAGGGCGCGCAGATTAAAACCCGATCGCTGCTTTTCTCTAATTTATCTTTGACAAGAGGTAAAAAATCTGTAAAAAAATCCTTGGCTTCTTTCTGGGTTTTATACATTTTCCAGTTGCCAGCGATCGCAATTTTACGCAAAGTAATATCCTAAACTACTAAATTAATTATTTATTTAGTTTAATTTCAAACCATGTACCTTCATAAATAAATTTCATTACTACAAGTCATCACGATAGATTAAGAATAGATTAAGACCGCAAATAAACTTAAAGAAACTACAGAATAGATTAGATATAGCTTTGAGCCAAATTTGTGATTAAAAAACAGTCAATTTGAGTAGATCGATACAAATAAATTCTAAAAACTATCTGTAAATTCTTTACGTTTATTTACAATAGCTTGTATTATGATTAGTGATCGCTTTCGTTAACAAGTTTTTTAAATTCTATAGCTTGTAAATTCTAAACAGGTACAGAATAAGTATAGAGTTCAGAACTCTAAGTTCTTTTGGTTTTCCTCAAAGCTTCTATAAAAGTTAGCCCTCACAGGCAAGCTTTTGAATGAGTTGGTGCGAGAAACTAGACGAACAAAAGAAGGCGACCAAAAAGAGCAAATTCACTATTTAGGAGCATTCATGCCCTCTTCTTTTCAATCTCTAGGTCTCTCTGAAGCCCGCGTTCAAGTTTTAACTGAATTAGGCTTCACCGCACCTACTCCCATTCAAGCACAATCAATTCCCGCTCTCCTTGAAGGCAAAGATATGCTGGGTCAGGCTCAAACTGGCACAGGCAAAACTGCAGCTTTTTCGTTACCGATTCTTGAGCGGATCGATTGCCATAAAAATCAGCTTCAAGCCTTAATCTTGACTCCAACTCGCGAGTTAGCAATTCAAGTTAGCGCAGCTATTCGGACTTTTAATATTAAGCCTGGTGCCAAAATTTTAACTGTTTATGGTGGACAGGCAATCGATCGCCAAATTTCTCAACTCGACCGTGGCGTACATTTAGTAGTTGGTACTCCGGGTCGAGTCATTGACCTCATGGAACGGGGTAAACTCGATCTCAGCCAGCTATCTTGGTTTGTCTTAGATGAAGCTGATGAAATGTTAAATATGGGCTTTATTCAAGATGTCGAAAAAATCTTGGCAGTAACTCCTCCAGAGCGACAAACAGCATTTTTCTCAGCGACTATGCCCACAGCCGTGAAAAGGTTAGTTAAAAATTATCTGCGATCGCCCATTCTAGTCAAAGTAGAATCCGATGAAACTGCCCCAAGCCGCATCGAACAGCAGGTATATTTGGCTCCACCGCATTTATCTAAAGAAGAAGCTTTATTGCCAATTTTAGAACTAGAAGCTCCGCACTCCGCTTTAATTTTTGTGCGGACTAAGGATGCTGCCAGCAAACTTACCGATCTCTTGCAAAGCGCAGGGCATAGCGTTGATGAGTACCACGGTAATCTAACTCAGGTTCAAAGAGAAGGATTATTACGCCGATTCCGTAGCGAACAGGTGAAATGGGTAGTAGCAACCGATATTGCCGCACGCGGACTAGACATTGACAGCCTTACCCATGTGATTAATCTGGATATGCCCGACGACCTAGAACGCTATGTTCACCGCATCGGACGTACGGGACGCGCAGGACGCACAGGTACGGCTATCACGATCATCTCAGCAAGAGAACGCTATAAACTGCGCCACTTAGAAAAGATGATCGGGCAAACCTTAGATGCGCTGCCCATGCCTACTATTACTCAAATTCAAGAAAGACGGATCGCTAGATTTAAGCAACAAATCCACGAGGTACTAACGGGAGAAAGATTAGCTTCATTCTTACCTTTGGTGTCGCAGTTGTCTGAAGATTACGATCCTCAAGCGATCGCCGCCGCCGCCTTACAACTAGCCTACAGTCATATTCAGTCTGAGAAGTCTGAGCAAGCAGCAATGAATATCTTGTCTAAACAACCTGATAAATCATCTGGCGGTGGCAGCAAACCAGTAAAGCGCGGTAATACCACCACTGGCAGACGAGGTAACTTTGATAACTACGAGCGTAACGATCGCCCCGAAAAGCCTGAAAGATTTGACCGCGATCGCAACAAAGGTGACCAAGGTAATAAATCTGGACGCTTTACTCCTGCTCGATCGAAGTAAGTTAAAAACTAGATTGAAATCCACTTGCTCTAAATACTAAAGTAACCAAATTGGTAAGTGTTTAAAACCCTTCGACAAATTCCCACAGATACAAGGCATCAACTCATATCTACATTTGTAGTGGGTTTGATGTTTTGGTCTAGTCTTGCCTCTCAGTTGCCAACGTTGCCTTTGTATATTGGTTATTTGGGTGGAACTACTACTCAAGTTGGTTTCGTCATGGGTAGCTTTGCGATCGGGTTGCTTTTGTGTCGCTCCTATTTGGGTCGGGTAGCCGATCGGCGGGGGAGGGTTGTCATGATTTGGCTAGGGTTGGCGGTAGCAGCAATTATTCCGCTTTTTTACACAACCTTTACATCTATGCCAATGCTAATGGTATTGAGGGCGATGCATGGAGTGAGTATTGGTGCCTTTGCCACTGCCTACACTGCTTTAACTGTAGATCAAGCTCCGCAAAGTCATCGGGGTGAAATTATAGGCTATATGAGTCTAGTTCATCCTTTAGGAATCGGATTTGGTCCTGCGATTGGTGGCTGGGTACAAGAAGAATTTGGTTACATGCCTTTATTTATGACTGCTTCGGGTTTAGCGATCGCGGGATTAATTGTTGCTACTAATCTCCATGAAAGCTCTAATTTTGTTCGTAGTAGTAATAATGATGGACAAGATAGATTACCGTTATGGGCAACCTTAACCAGTCCAAGAGTTGAAGTACCCGCGATTGTTTTACTACTGTTAGGAACGGTGTTTGGTATTCTCAGTTCATTTTTGCCCTTACTGATTAAAGAGCAGAATATTCCTTTAAATGCGGGCATTTTTTATATGACAACCGCGATCGCCAGTTTTATGATTCGTTTACCCATTGCCAATATTAGCGATCGCTATGGTCGAGGCATATTTATTTCGGCGGGTTTATGCTTCTATGTCTTGGCAATGTTGGTAATTGCGACAGTTCATACTAGGTTGGCTTTGATTGGGGCAGGAGCGTTGGAAGGGATTGGCTCTGGTATTGTGATCCCATCAATTATGACTTTACTGAGCGATCGCACCACTCCTAAAGAACGAGGATTTATTTTTGGGTTAACATGGCTGGGATTCGATCTGGGTATGGCAGCTTGTAGTCCGATTATTGGCACCTTGATTGTGATAATTGGTTTGTCTGGAGCTTTTGCTGTCGCCTGCGGTATGGCAATTCTGGCACTTGTGATTTTCGTAACTCAATCTAGTTCTACTCTTAAAACTTCTTTTTTGTTTGCGATCGGACTAGAGAAAGATCGTTACGCTAAGACATTGTAAATAGGTGAATTTACTGAAAGAATCGCAGTAGTCCACATGTCCGCAGGTTTGACAGAGACGCAGATGTACCTAAAAATCAAGCCTTTGTAAGAAAGTTTCGGCGATCGCTAAACAGTCTTCTTGGGTTAAGTTGGAAATAGCTTGTTGAATTTCTACGGTAATAATCATCTTGTTTTCCTATTGTATTAATGCCTGAAAGCGCGGGAATACTATCAAAATCTGAGTCAGGCTTTGCTATTTTGCGATCGCCGATCCTATTCCTAATCTAATGGAAGATACAGTATTTTTGATTCCCATTCTAATTGTTCTGTAATGTCAATAAGCAATAATAATTCATCTATTGCCTGTCTGAAAGATATTCGATCGCTAACCACGAACATTCCTGCCATGTCTTGATTTCTTAATAATCTTTCATAGGCAAAGTCTGGTATTGTGGCGCGGTCGTGAGTTAATAAAATTCGATTATTGATTGCCGCCCACTCTAAAATCGTTGGATCGTCAGCCTCTTGTAAATCAACATCTTGAACTCTCAATAGATCTAAATTTGGCTGACGTAAAAATAGACCGCGTAGAATATTGCCGTTAAAGTTTTCGTCGCTTAATAGCCTCAACATGTTTAAGCCTTGCGATCGCGTTGTCTGGCTAATAGGCGCGATCGAAATAAGTTCATATCGGGCTGTATATCTTGGATGCGTTGATAGACTTTTTCTGCTAGTTGTTCGCGTTGGATGAGATAGGCTTCTATGACTTCTTGATGGCGTAGGTAATATGCGATCGTGGTGTAGGTATCAGATAGGGTTAACGTGGAATATTGCTGCACGATGGTTTCAGGTGATGCGCCATCTAAGAAAGCTCTAATTACTATTTCTAGAAGCACTCTAGTTTTTCCGACTCGGATCGAGCCAGTTGCTTCTTCTTGAAAGGGTGGTGCTTCGTATTCTAAAACTATGCTCATAGGTTTAAGCCCTAATTACTAGGTTTTATCTTACTCTATCAATTCTTGAAAGCGCGAATCGCTGCGGATGTTGTCAAAATCTGAGTTGTTCTTTGCCATTTCGCTAAACAGTCTTTTTGGGTTAAGTTGGAAATGGCTTGTTGAATTTCTACGGTAGTAATCATCTTGTTTTCCTATTGTATTAATGTCTGAAAGCGCGGATCGTGGCGGATACTATCAAAATCACTATCGGTCTTTGCCATTTCTCGATATTTTTCAGGATTGAGAAGGATGGCTTGATGAAGATTATCTATTGCAAGATCGAGATTACCTTGCTGAGCATAGGCACATGCCTTGTTATATATAGCACCGTCATTGTCAGGTTTAATTTTTAGAGCCCTGTCATAGGAGGCGATCGCTTCTTCTTATCTGCCTAAATTATGTAAAGCAACACCTCGGTTGGGGCGCAGATTTGTTCGTAAATCTCAGAAAGCCGAAGAACCTCCGCAGGTCTATGTCGATCCTCTAAGGTTCAGGTTTGATCCTCTGAAGGTCAAGTTTGATGTTCAGAAGGTCAAGTTTGAACCTAATCAAGTTCGACTTTGAACCAAATTCAATTAAGTTTTAACCTCAAGAAGTTGAAGTTTGATGCTCTGAAGGTCAAGTTTGAACTAAATTAAGTCAGGGTTGAACCTCAAGAAGTTCAATCTTTAAGCTCCGAGCATCAGGTTTGTACCTAATCAAGTTCGACTTTAAGCTTCCGAAGTTCAAGGGATATATTCAGAGAGCGGCGGAACGCATACCGCAGGCGATCGCCCTATGGATTTTGTGGTAGTGAGATTAATAAATCTCTGGCTGTAATATCCAAACTCTGAACGCTCGATCGCGATTAGATGGATGTGAAGCTTACCCAAAAATTGTTAAAGTAAAATCAGATTATTAGCTGGCAATTTTTCTATGGATAACCCACGTATTTTACAATTTCGTCAAGCATTTCGTAATCTGGCATTGCAACCATTGCTCACGCCTGAGAATATCGAGAAATTTAGGGTGGATTACGATCGCGATACGCCGCGCCGACTTACTCAAGCATTAGAAGATTGTGATAATCAGAATAACAAACTTATATTTGCTGGTCATCGAGGATGTGGTAAATCAACTTTACTTTGGGAATTTTCGCGTAATATTAGCGATCGCTACTTTTCGGTATTTTTCTCTGTCGCTGATTTGATCGAATCTTCTGACATCAATCACATTACAATCCTCTTCGCTATTGCCGTCCAAATTATGGAAAAGGCGAAGAATTTGGGAGTTGAGATTGAGGCATCTAAACTAAAAAGCTTTTACGATTGGTTTAAAGAGCATACCAAAGTTGAAGAATCAACTGTTGCTGGAGGAGTTAAAGCCGAAGTCAATTTATTTAGCATAATCAAATTTAATCTACAAAACGATGCCTCAACGCGGGAAGCTCTTAAGACCAAGTTTCTCAGAAATCCGCGCGAATTGATTGATACCATTAACCTGATTGCCAGTGAGATCGAAGCAACCGTAAATCAGAAAATTGTGGTTTTTATAGATGATATTGATAAATTAGATTTGTCACAAATAGATGAGATCTTTCACAAAAATATTAAACTTCTGACTCAACCGAGATTGAATATTATTTATTCGATTCCCATTGCCACAATTAGAGATGGCATTTTGAAAAAACATATCGAAGACGAGACGGGAAATCGAATTTTTATCATGCCAGTATTGAAGCTCTATGGGAAAGGAGAAAGTCATAAATCACAGCCTAAACCAGTATCGGAAGTAATGGAGAAGCTCTTATATATTTTAGAAAAAAGAATTGATGTGGATTTGTTTGAGCCAGAAGCTCTGGAAATGGTGGCTTTATTTAGTGGCGGCATAATTCGTGAACTGATTAGAATTGCCCAAGAATGCTGTAGGTTAATGCTGACTCGTTTGCGAGAGATACTGGAAACACAGGAAAGCTGGGTAGATATGCGTGTCGATCGAGCCATCGTCCAGGAAGCCTTGGATATTTTGCGAAATGATATGGCAATTACCCTGAGTAAAGGCGATCGCGAGATCTTGAAACAGACCTATGAAAATTATCGACCTGACGATCCTAAGCAACAAGAATTTCTAGATTTGCTCCACAATATCTATGCAATTGAGTATCGAAATACTGATAGTTGGTATGACTTGCACCCTTTAATGACAGTGCAATTAAGGCAAGAAGGCACGATCGAATGAATACAGTCTCTAAGTTTGAGAATAAAAGCTTTATTCCAGATTCGATCGCTGGATTAAATCGCTCTACTTTTAATAAATTATTGGTTTCAATCGAAGCGGGAATTGATACATTACAGATTTTTATTGGTATTTGCGATGCCGATCGCCAAAGAGAGCAATTGATTGAGAAGTTCTCCTTGTCCTTGGCTCCCGAAATGCATACCTATCGTGTGCAACTAGATTCTCAAGAACCGAGTTTACGCCTTGCCGTAGAGCAGGTCACAAATCGGCAGAAAGCGATCGCAATGGTTATTGGAGCAGAATCTTTGGGTTTAGGAAAGGACGACCCGACTCTAGATCGCTTTTTTGGTTATCTGCAATGGACAAGGGAAGGAATGAGAGCGTTAAATATGCCAATTGTTCTATGGATTCCCTCCCGTATTCATACGCTGATCTCACGCAAAGCTCCCGATTTTTATAGTTGGCGGAACGGGATCTTCCATTTTGAGCCTGAAGTAGATATTTCTCAAAATTCAACAAGCATCCCTCAACAAATCTTCGATCGCGAATTAACCATAGCTTCAGCCTTTACTCCAGAACAAATGGAATCAAGCTTGGCAAAAGTAATTGCCCGTTGGGGAAAAGATAGTAGCGAAGCCGAACCTCTGTATGCTCAATTGGGAAATCTTTATGCCGAACGGATTAAAAATGGAAAGTGTATAGAAAGAGAACAGGAAATCCAATTGGCAGAAGATTATCTCAATCAGGCGATCGCTATTCAAACGAAAGAAGATCGATTAATTTCATTGGCAACAACTTTAAATGATTTGGGCGGACTACGACTATTTTTAGGTAAATATAATGAAGCCGAACCTTTATATTTAGGATCGCTCCAAATCAAAGAACAACAACTAGGAGCAGATCATGTCGATACCGCAGGAAGTCTCAACAATTTAGCAAGCTTATACGAATCGCAAGGACGTTACAGTAAAGCCGAACCTTTATATCTGAGATCGCTCCAAATTAGCGAACAACAACTAGGAGCAGAACATCCCAATACCGCACAAAGTCTCAACAATTTAGCAGAGTTATATAGATCGCAAGGACGCTACAGTGAAGCCGAACCTTTGTTATTGCGATCGCTCCAAATTAGAGAACAACAACTAGGAGCAGATCATCCCGATACCGCA
>CAZLKI010000088.1:0-10615 GCA_964560035.1 uncultured Synechococcus sp. | reverse complement strand
AGAGGGGCAAAACTGGAGCAAATTAGTGAGGATCACACTTGGATTTCTAAAGCGATTAAAGCAGGAACGGTGGACATAGAAGAAGCCCGATCGCATCCGTGGCGACATATGTTAATTCAATGTTTGGGACGTGAAGATATTGAAAAAATTACTGCCGATTTAGTTGATTTTCAGCCTGGCGATCGCCTCTTAATTTGCAGCGATGGTTTAACCGAAGAACTAAGTAACGAACGTATTGCCAGTCAACTTAAAACTATCCGTGCTTCCGATCAAGCGGCTGGAGCTTTAATTAATGCGGCTAAAGCTAAGGGTGGTAAGGATAATATTACGGTGGTAGTTATTAGCAATGAATTATTAAGTGAGGAAGCAGTTGAGATCACCGAGCCAGAATTATAATCTCAGTCTGACAACTACGACCGAACCTGCAAAACATTGGTACTGGCAAGAAGGTGTTTTAACCTGCAAATTACTTTCTCAATGGTCTCATGGCTTTTTTACGCGATCGCATTCACCTCAAACTCCAAAAGACCTACAAAAATATTTTAAATGTGCGGGTAGAGATGCAGATTTTAGCGCAAAAGCTTACTACGCAAAGCAAGTACATGGCGATCGCATTGTCGAAATTTCTGAAATTTCCGATCAACTCTTACCCGAAGCTGATGGAGTTTTTATAACCCCAAATCGAATTCAAACTGATGTTTCCGTATGGACTTGTTCGGCAGATTGCGTTCCGATTTTAATTGGCGATCGCACTCTTCAGACAGTGGCAGCTATTCATGGCGGTTGGCGCGGTACGGCTAAGGGTATTTTAATTAAGGCGATTAAAAAATTTAAAGAAAATGGTAGCAATCTGACAAATTTACGAGTGGCTTTGGGTCCAGCCATTTCAGGGGCATCCTATCAAGTTCAGACTGAAGTCGCCGATCTTGTTTTAACCACAATTAAAGATCCCGTTGGCGTTTTTCCCGATTCTACTGATTCTAGTGATGGTGGACATTGTCGACTCGATATTCGTTTAGTCCAACAGCAGCAATTATTAGAGCTAGGTTTATCTGATTCCCAAATTGCGATCGCCCCCTACTGTACCTTCCAGACTCCCGAACACTTTTTTTCCTACCGCCGTAATACCTTAGAAAATTTAATTGAAAATTCTACAAAAGAGAACTCAGGCAATTTAAAACCCAAAACTCAAATTCAATGGTCGGGAATTAAATATCAGAGACCCTAATCCATAATTGTAAATATAATCTGCTTCAAGGGTAAATTTATATGCCTAAGAAAATTCGAGAACTAAAAAGTATTTTACTCAAAGCAGGATTTAGCTATCGTCAAGCTAAGGGTAGTCATACAGTCTGGATGCATGAATTGTTGCCAGATCAGCCAATTACAATCGCAGGTAAAGATGGAGATGATGCCATGATTTATATAGAAAAAGAAGTTAAACAAAGATTAAAAACCTTAGAGGAACTACCATGATGTCTCATTACAGCATGATTATTATTTGGTCAGAAGAAGATAACAGCTATCTCGTTCATCTTCCCGATTTTCCCTTTCAGAAATATCATACCTTTGGTAATACCTACGAAGATGCAGCAAAACGGGGGCAGGAGGTAATTGATAGCTATGTTGAAATCTACCTTGAAAAAGGAAAATCTTGTCCACAACCTAAAAATTCATTTCAGCTTTTGCAAATTGCTTAAAAAATAATCTAGCGTAACGATGGAATTATTAGGCAACTAAAATTATTAGAATATAGAATTAATCCACAGCAAAAGTAATAGAAACTACAGCCGTAATGTCTTTATCAATAGTTGCGGTATTATAAACACCACCACCACTGACCTCGGTCGAAAAACGGGAAGTAATTTGAAAAGCATCGGTTTCGGCACGGCGGACAACTCCAACTTTACTATTTGTCACTGAGGCGATCGCATCCGCACGAGCTTTGGCATCTTTAGCAGCTTCGGCAATCATGTCAATTCGCAGTTGGTTGAGTTGGGTGTAGAGATATTCAGGCGCATCAGAAACGTAGGGAATGCCTTCATTAATCAAATCCGTGCTAGATTGAGCGACTTTAGCAATGCCATCTACATTTTTAGAACTTACCGAAAATCTTTGGGTCAGCCGATATGCCAAAATTTTACCCGTAGGATTCCCGTTAATTAGCTCTGGAATAGATTCGGTAGCGATCGCACTAAGACTAATCACATCATCGCCAAAGTTTTGAGTTTTTAAGTATGCCCGAACGCGATCGCTAAATCGTTTCACCTCTTGATATGACTGTTGTAGAGTCGGCTGCTGCACCGTTACCGAACTACGCCACACGGCATAATCTGCCCGAATTGGCCGTTTAGCCGAACCAATAATTGTTAGAGAGTCACTAACTCGCAAAGCCCGTAAAGCCGAACTACCTAAAACTGCTCCAACTGTTACAGCTATGGCGATCGCCACCATTCCCCAAAATATTTGAGGAGATCCGCCAATTTTTTCAGGCAATTTATCGGGGTTAGCCATACTTATTTATCTAAATATTAATCAAACCTAGTTTGAAAGGATGTGAAATAGAATCTGCGATCCACTTTACCTTAAGACTGGTTTTATCCCAAGACTGCTATATTAGATGTGACCATTCAGGCGATCGCTATGCAGCTTTTTTCCCTACCTACTGTAACAGTCCGACCTGTGCAATATCGAGATTTGGAAGCAATTCGGCTTTTAGAACTCCAAAATAAGTTAGAAACAGCATCAGACGACGGCGTAAATGACTCTATAGAAGAAATTAACCAATGGTTTAAGCTTATAAAGTTTATTAGTTGGCTACCAAATCCTTTAAGAAATGCATTTAGGGCTTATGTAGCTGAGGCAGGAGGAGAAATTCTAGGATTTATTCGCGTATCTCCTGTCAATCAAAGTCGTACCACATGGCAGATCGATCGCATCAGTATTTTGTCTGGGATTCAACGCCAAAATATCGGTACCCAGTTAATTCGCCACTGTTTAGAATCTTGCTGGGAAGCACGCACTTGGATTTTAAGTATTGATGTAAATTGCAAAGATGCGATCGCCCTATATCGTCAAAATGGCTTTCAACCCTTAGCCCAACTTACAGACTGGGAAATCCCTTACGAGTCGCTCCAAGAAATTGCCCAAAACCAACAGCCCGATCTGCCTAACCTACTACCAGTCATTAATGCCGATGCCTTTTTACTCTATCAACTTGACACCGCCGCTATGCCCCCGCAGATTCGTCAAGTCTACGATTTAAGTATTAATGATTTTCGTCAAAGCTTAATTGATAAAATTTTTGAACACAGTCAAAATGTATTTCACTCTACCCAAAATATTACGGGCTATGTCTACGAACCCCAACGTAAAGCAGCGATCGGCTATTTCTCTCTAATTCTCCAATCTACTAAATCGACCCATAACTGTCATCTAACCGTCCATCCTGCTTACACTTGGCTGTATAAAGAACTCGTAGCTCAATTGGCACGCATAGTTACTCAAGAAGTTAAACCGTTAAAAGTCTCAAAAGTGGATATCCCCAAAGATGCTACCAGTGTATTAGTTTCCTCTGCCGACTATCAACCCGAACGCGAAGCATACTTAGAGCAAATTCAAGCAATTCGCAAACGTCATTCTTTACTGATGGCGCGATCGGTTTGGCATAAAGTTCGTGAAACCAAACCTGCTTTAGATGCTTTACAATTATCTCGAATGTTAGCAGGACTCCAACCCGCCCAAAAACCGATCCCTGGCAGAATTGATACTCCCCCACCTTCTAATTCAGATAGTCAGTAATTCTTAACCTACTTATTTTGTTAGATTTACCTTTGTTTATCGATCAGTTGTTGAAATGCCAATAAAGTTTGTTGATAGCGATCGCCTGCCACCAAAGAAAAATCATCATGTCCAGCATTGGCTACCCAAAGGAAAGTTTTAGGCTGGGGAGCAGCATCATATAAGGCTTTACCGTGAGTAAAAGGAATCGTCCGATCGGCTTCACCATGCATTATTAAGACAGGGCACGATACTTTTGGGAGTTTATCAATATTAGAAAACTTATCAAAGGGCAATAAGGGAAAAGGTGCAACTACTCTAAAGGCAGACGTAAAGGTACTTTCCAAAATTAAACCGCCCACTTGATGCCGAGTAGCTAGTTCTACAGCCGATCCTCCTCCTAGCGATCGCCCATAAACGATAATTTTTTGCGGAGGTATTTTTAAAGTTTGAGTCAAGTAGGTATAGGCAACTTCAGCATCTTGATAGGCATTACTTTCATTGGGTTTGCCATCGCTAGTTCCGTATCCACGGTAATCATAGGCAAAAATACTAAATCCCCAGCTATGCAACCGATCTAATAAAGGTCTGATATCACCAAGATCTTCAGCGTTACCATGAATGTAAAGTAAGGTATATGCCGATTGGGAATTAGGTAAATATAAGGCTGAAATTTTTTCAGTTTGATTGACGGGTAGTTTAACTATTTCCTTAGTGTCTTGGTAGCTGCTAGGCTGAGGCATAAAAATCATGCTATCTGCTCTAAAAAACACATACAGCGCAAAACTAATATAAATAAATAATAGCGATCGTACCAATCTCCTCCAACTTAATTCACCTATAATCAATTTTTTATATGGGATTTTGGGCATGAGTAATTACTGATTTTATTTATTCAATCCAAAAAAATAATGCATACTGTGACAAGTTTAAGCCCGATTTTAATATAGTTAAAATAGTTAAGTCAATGCCTTGCTATCCCAAAATATCGTATAAATAACGCATGAACTGGGAAAATGTTAGATCTGCTTTTAAGCAAGTCTGGGGATACGATGACTTTCGCCCGCCTCAAGGCGAAGTTGTTGCTAATTTACTCGCACGCCGAGACAGTATGGTGATTTTAGCAACTGGAAGCGGAAAATCTGTTTGTTTTCAATTGCCTGCATTGCTTCAAGATGGCTTAACTATCGTAGTTTCTCCTTTACTATCTTTAATTGAAGATCAAGTTAAAGACTTGCAAAATCGTAATCTTGCTGCCGCCGCTATACATAGTGGTCTGTCAACTTTAGAACGCAAACAGGTATTAAGAAATTTTCCTAAACTCAAACTTTTATACCTTTCCCCTGAAACCTTGTTTAATAAATCTGTTTGGGAAAAACTCAGCGACCCCGATCTGGTAATTGTGGGCATGATGATCGATGAAGCGCATTGCCTAACTCAGTGGGGAGATACATTTCGTCCTGATTTCCGCAGATTGGGAGCAGTCCGCTCGGCACTAATGGCGCAAAAACCTTCTAGTCATGGCACTATGGCGATCGCCGCTTTTTCCGCAACAGCAGATCCTAAAACCCAATCCGATCTAAAATCTTGCCTTAAATTAAAGACCCCCCAAGTAATTTGTACCAGCCCCTTGCGTTCCCATTTGAGTTTGAATGTGGCGATCGCTTGGACGATGGCAGGTAGAAAAAGTCAAACCCTAAAATTTATGCGCTCGTTTCAAGGGCAATCGGGATTAATCTATGTCCGCAGTCGGCGCGAAACGGAAGAATTAGCTCAATGGCTGAAGGGAGAATCTTTTGTGACCTCTGCTTATCATGCGGGCTTACCCGACTCGGAAAAGCGGGCAATTCAACGCCAGTGGCTGAGTGGGGCATATCAATTTGTAATCGCAACTTCTGCATTTGGACTCGGCATAAATAAACCAGACGTACGCTGGGTTCTGCACTATCAATCTCCTTTAACTTTATCAGAATACATTCAAGAAGTCGGTAGAGCAGGAAGAGATAACAAGTATGCTAAGGCTTTAATGCTAGTAAGCGAGCCTACAGGAATTTTAGATAATAGCGATCGCAAACGCCAAGAGTTCTTTTTACAAGAACAGCAAAAACTACGATATCAGGCACGGGTTCTATTTCCTAAGCTACCCAAACAAGGTAATTATGAAGAGGTATGTCGAGCTTTTTCTGGTGCGGCGATCGCTTTAGGGCTATTGCACAGTATGGGTAAGTTGATTTGGCATAATCCATTTGAATATCAGATTTTAAGCACAAAAATCGACCTGCTAGACTATGAACATACTGCTTTGGAGCAAATGCAAGCCTATATTTTGACTAATAGTTGTCGCTGGGCATTTTTAATGGGGATATTTGGATTTAGCCAAGAAGCAAAAGGTTTAAGGTGTGAAATCTGCGATCGCTGCTTGAAAACATCTAAATAAGTCCAAATAAAAATCTAGATAAAATATTGCCACACCTAAATAATAATTTTTGGGATAGAATAAATAGCTGACAAAGTTTTTGGGTATGTAGCTCAGTTGTATAGAGCAATCGCCTTCTAAGTGATCGGTCGCTGGTTAGAGTCCAGCCATACCCATTCCATATACACGAATACTTTTAGCCCTCTGGGTGCTTTTCATGAGGCTTTTTTGATTTACTCCCTTCCCAGTTAAAGAGTAGACATAGGAGCCAAAGAAAAAATGAGTCCTAAAGTCTTAGGTATCTGCTCAGAATTTATCAAGATTTTGACATCCTCTAACTTTTTCTCAATTTCAGCAATGGTTACATTTGATGATAAGTGATCAGGGCTGTTTCATTCCAAATTTCATATTTTGTGGATCTACAGGGATTTCAGACTTCAGAAAATTCAGCATTTGATGGTTGAAACCAACTAAAATCGTCGCCTAAACCTAGAATGAAATAACCCTGAGTTTGGAGTCCTTCTAGCGAATTTTTAGCGACAGGTTATGCTTGTGGGGAAATCCTAATTCGCTTTTACTAGCTACAACTTCAGATGATGGCTGTTTTTGCCTTTGGCATGAAGCGGTAGAGCTTGCTCAGATTCTTAGACAAGAAGTTGCTTTTTGTAATCTGGCATGGCATCCTCTAGGTAATCAATTAGCGATCGGTAGCGAGTCTGGTGAGATATTTATCTATTCTAATCAAACTATAAGGTGAATCAAAAATATCTTTGGCTCGAAGTTCTCAAGTTTAACGATCGGGGATTAATTCCAGCGATCGTTCAAGATAATCAAGATGCCAGTGTATTGACGTTAGTTTGGATGGGTAAAAATTCATTGGGTGAAGTCATAAATACTGGAATTCTCAACTCTAAATATACAGTGATAGCAGTTTTCTATGATGGTGATGGTGATGGTGATGCTTTAATATGCAAAGTAGAGGACAACCAATATGCATCTCCTAAAACACGAAGAGGGGGCTAACCAGAAACTTTATGTCCAAATACAAAAACTCATAGACAAAGATCTAGGTAAAACGCTTAAGGAAAACCTCCAAGCTTCCGTTACTTACTACAAAAATCATCGACATCAAATGCACTGTAGTCAATATTGACAGAAACATTATCCCATTGGCTCTGGTGTAACCGAAGCTGCTGGCAAAACCTTGATTAAGCAAAGATTATGCTGTTCTAAAATGTGTTGGAAGGAAAAAGGTGCAAGTGTCATTTAAAGCCTGCGAGCTTTAGCTTTAACTCCTAATCGTTGGGAGCAATTCTGGAACAAGCTGAATCTATGTGGTTTTCCTGATGCAATTTAATTGCATCATATTAGGGTCGCACCCTTTCAAAAAACTAATTTCGCAGACTATTCACAGACTAATTTAATGGCTAATTTTATAGACTACATTTATCTTTAAGAAATTTATCGCATTAACATACCTGTTCCCAAATCCGCATAGTGCGATCGCGGCTACCACTAACAAAACTTTTCCCATCAGCAGCAAATGCTAGGGCTTCCACTCGATCTCCATGTTCTACTAGGATACATATCAATTTTCCCTGTTCCAAATCCCAAATATTAATCGATCCATCACTAGCTCCACTGACAAGAAGCGAACTATTACTACTACAAGCTAAAGTAGTTACTTCCGAAGAATGTCCTACTAAGTCAAAAGTCATATAACCGCTCTTCCATTCCCATATTTTTACACTGGTATCGTAACTACCACTTGCTAATTTTTGTCCATCCGAACTTAGTGCCAATGTACTCACAGCCTTACTATGTCCGATTAGAGTTCGTAAAAGCTTTCCAGTTTTTGTATTCCATATTTTAATGGTTTTATCTGCACTAGAGCTAATTAAAGTTTGATTATTATAACCAAATATCAGGTCTAAGATTAAGCCTTGATGACCGCTTAAAATCCCTATTAGTTTGTTTTTCTCTAAATCCCAAATCTTAATATTTCGATCGCTACCGCTCGCCGCTAGAGTCTGCCCATCTAGACTAATTGCCAATACATTCATGCCCATTAATTGAGAATTTAGTTGAGAGTCGAGCGATCGCAAAAATTTCCCATTATCAGAAAAAAGCTTGATTCCACATTCCAAACTACTTAAGAGAATATTGCGGTTGACAGGATTAATTGCGATATCACTGAATCGTATTCCTTTATCTGAATTAGTTCCAAATCCTTCACATTCCGAACATTTGACTACTTGCGAAGTGATTAAACCGCGATTAGTTTTTACTTGTCTATTTATTTGTCCTAAACCACTGCAAAGCGCACAGGTTTCCTTATCAATTAAGGTCTTAATTATTGCACCCGTAGAGATATTCCAAGTGCTGACTGTATTTTGGATTCCAGCAGTTATAACTACCTGACTATCTTTGCAAAATTCCAGATGAGAAACTCCATCTAGATAGGATTCAATAACTTTGGCACATTCCCATTCCTGAATACTTATATCCGTTTCGACCGCAATAGTAGGGTAAGACCTTATCCCTTTTAATAAATCTTTTATTTCTTCATCATCATTATCCTTTTGTCGATTTAAGAGCGTACTTTCCGAGACTCCTAAATTTCTAGGTATCGCTCCACTTTTTACGGCTTCTCTAATTAATTGATTGAGATCGTCATCTTCATCAAAATCATTTTCTCGAAGTATATCTTCTTGTGTAGAAATTTCTAAGGTTTTAGCTAGATTATTAGATGGACGAGTAGTGAAAGTTTCCTTGATCAAAGCATTAAATTCGTCATCTTTAGTTGAAGTAGATGAAGGAATAGTTGGAGCAGATATTTGATTTTTGGCTGGATTTTTGACTAGAGCGATCGCAGGGGTATTCCGCCATCTTTGAGCATCCTCTAATGCTTCGGCGGCTGACTGATAACGATCTTCTAAATTTTCTTGAAGAAATTTTCCTAATACATGAGCAAGCCCATCACTAATTGGCGACTTTAAAGCTTTACGCCATTTGCCGATCCAACTAAATCCATACTTAATAAATAGTTTGTCTGGAGAAATTTGCGTTAATAAATTGAAACAAGTTACGCCCAAACTATAAAGGTCGCTTGATGGAAATACCTGTCCCTCGGTTAGGATCTCTATCGGTATAAAGCCTTGCGAACCAATAGTCGTACCAGTAATCGAAGAACTCACCGATTTAATTTGTTTAGCCCCGCCAAAGTCAATCAAGACCAGTCGGCGATCGCTCTCCCTTCTAATTAGGTTTTCAGGCTTAAGATCGCGATGAATTACTTGATGCTCGTGCACAAATTGTAAAATTGGCAATAGATCGAAGAGAATTGTCCAAATTTTTTCTTCGCTAAATCTACCTTCCGTTTCTAATTCTTTGAGCAGATCTACACCGGGCACAAATTCTTGGACGAGATACTGATTATTTTGATGAATAAAATACGCTAGTAATGTCGGAATTTGAGAATGCGAGCCGAGTTCGTAAAGTCTGATCGCTTCTTGGTTAAAGAGTTCGGCAGCTTTTTCTAATGCTCCTACACCTTGCACCTGTGGCATAAATTGCTTGATCACGCAGTCTGCGCCCAATCTATCTTCGTCGATCGCTTTATAGGTCTTACCAAATCCGCCCTGCCCTAATACTTTTACTGCCCGATAACGCCCTCTTAATACCAATCTGGAAGCACAGGCATTACAGGTTTCTGCATCATCCTCATTTTCTGGTAGTTTACAGTTAGGA
Organism: uncultured Synechococcus sp.; assembly: GCA_964560035.1. Lineage (GTDB taxonomy): Bacteria > Cyanobacteriota > Cyanobacteriia > Pseudanabaenales > Pseudanabaenaceae > PCC-7502. Next base: position 669 of record CAZLKI010000088.1, on the reverse strand, counting down.
TTTATACAGTAGGTCATAGGTTGCAGTAGCCTTTAGAAAAATGTCTGGTCGGAAAGTGGTTTCCAAGTATAGCAAAAATACTTTTACAAGTACAAACAGAAAAAAGTCTCTTATTTCTATTTTGACCCACTATTAAGTTATTATGACTTACGCAGCATAAAAGAAAACCTATATTTAAAGCGAGTTTTGGGCACAGCCCAAGTTTAACAGCCCGTTCATGATTTCGATCGATTACACAAGATAAGGCGATCGCAGAAGTATCTAAAAAAGCCTTAATTATTGTCATACAGAGTTGCCGCTTACATATATTGGTCAATTTTCTCCGACCAATCTGGCTTACCCCGTAATTTTAATGACTGAGCAGTTTTACAGCACTTTGCGATCAAACCTGCCATAGAATGAGTCTCCCAACTGATCAAAAAATAGACCACAATGATTAAACCAATTGAGGGAGCATCCCAGTTTGGACTTAAGCATAAATACTTAGACATGGAGAATTGCTGAGATATGGTTAGTGTCATGAATTATTCGCGGAAGATCTACGCTCATGTTTGGCATGATCACGCTCGACAACCAGCCAAAAAACAGTTAAGCAACTAGTAGGCGATCAAGATAGGATTGACGGGTAATATAAAGGCAAACCGTAGAAAAATGCAAAAAGTTATGCCA
>CAZLKI010000087.1:5579-10643 GCA_964560035.1 uncultured Synechococcus sp. | reverse complement strand
AAAATTAAAACTTTGCAAGATCAAATATTAATTAAATAGTTTGGCTATGCCGCGATCGCCTTAGGTTGAGGTAATCTAGCTACTGCATATCAAGAAATGAAGTAACCAGTGATTATGTCTAAACAAAGCTTTGGGTTAATTGGTCTTGCAGTTATGGGCGAAAATCTCGCCCTGAATATTGAGCGCAATGGCTTTTCGATCGCCGTCTATAACCGTAGCCGTGAAAAGACCGATACATTTATGGCAACTAGGGCTGCGGGCAAAAATTTCAAAGCCGCATTCAGTATTCCTGAGTTTGTGGAATTTTTAGAAAGTCCTCGTAAAATTTTGATTATGGTCAAAGCAGGAGCACCTGTGGATGCTGTAATTTCGGAGCTTAAGCCCTTGCTCGATCCGGGAGATATTATTATCGATGGTGGTAATTCGCTCTTCACCGATACCGATCGCCGCACGATTGAGCTAGAGAGAGACAACCTGCAATTTATCGGCATGGGAGTTAGCGGTGGTGAAGAAGGCGCGTTAAACGGTCCAAGTATGATGCCTGGTGGTCAAAAAACTGCCTACACCGAGATCGAACCAATTGTGACAAAGATTGCGGCTCAAGTGGATGATGGGGCTTGCGTTACCTATATCGGACCGGGTAGTGCGGGGCATTACGTCAAGATGGTACATAACGGCATTGAGTATGGGGATATGCAGCTAATTGCTGAGGCATACGACTTGCTCAAAACTGGCTTGGGGATGGGAGTGCAGGAACTTCACGAAACTTTTATTGCATGGAATTCTACCGAATTAGAATCTTTTTTAATCGAGATCACTGCCGACATCTTTACTAAAATGGATGACGAAACTAGCACACCTCTAGTCGAGCTAATTTTAGATAAAGCAGGTCAAAAAGGTACGGGTAAATGGACTGTAGAAAGTGCTTTCGATCTCGGTATTCCGATCCCGACCATGATTGCGGCGGTAACTGCTAGAGTGGCATCTTCGTATAAAGACGAACGGGTAGAAGCAGCCAAGATCTTAGGTAGTGTTACAAAAGCATATGTGGGCGATCGCTCGGAATTTATCAATGCGGTTAGAGATGCCTTATATTGCTCTAAAATTTGCTCCTACGCTCAAGGGATGGCTTTACTTGGTGCCGCGTCTAAGGCAAATAACTATGACCTCAACCTTGCTGAAATCTCGCGGATCTGGAAAGGCGGCTGCATTATTCGGGCAGGATTCCTAGACAAGATCAAACAAGCTTATCTGCGTAATCCAGAGTTAAAGAACTTATTAATCGATCCCGATTTTACCCAAAGTATCTTAACCAAAGAATCCGCTTGGCGTTTGGTAGTGCAGTCTGCCGCTCAGTTAGGAATTGCCGTTCCTGCTTTTAGTGCTTCGCTCAGTTACTTTGATAGCTATCGCCGCGATCGCCTCCCTCAAAACTTAACTCAAGCCCAGAGAGATTACTTTGGATCTCACACCTACGAACGTATTGACAAGCCTGCGGGCGAATTTTTCCACACTGAATGGACTGAATAATACAGTTTATCGTTATTAATAATTTTATTTTTTGCCATATCTACAAGTCGTTAAAAATCCAATCTAGCTATACATCCCTGATGGTATTGGCGTTCGATAGAAAATTGCGAGAATATGGGGAAAGGGACGACCGCTGTTGCCTATAAAAAAGTCACCACCAAAGCTGACATTGGAAAAAGAGTAAAATGTGAGAAAGATTTAGTTAATTAAACGGTAATTTATCGAATGCAGATTCCCAAGTCCAAACCCAACTCGTGGTTATTGCCTGTTGTGGTATCAGGGATAGTTATAGTGGGAGCGATCGCTACTTTTGCTCTAACCCGAAATCAACAGAGTCAGAATATTTCCGATCTAACTGTCACTGTAAAGTCTGAATCCTTAAACCTCAAAATTAGAGCTAGTGGAATCGTCCAACCCGTTCAAACTGTAAATCTTAGTCCTAAAGTCGCAGGGCAGTTAGCAAAGCTATTTGTAGAGCAGGGCGATCGCATTACTAAAGGGCAGATTATCGCTAAGATGGACGATCGCAGCATTCAAACCCAAGTTGCCCAAGCCGCAGCCAGTCTTGCCAACGCCCAAGCAAACTTAGAAAGACTGCAAAGCGGTAGCCGAATTGAAGACATTGCTTCTGCCAAAGCCAGACTAGAATCTGCCAAAGCCAGAGCCAACCTTAGTCGCACCAGATTTCAGCGCAATCAAGATCTAGCCAATCAAGGGGTAATTACTCGAGATCGCCTTGATGAATTACTTGCCGATCGAAAAGCAACTACCGCCAATTTATCCGAATTGCAAAGACAATTAGAGCTCCTGCAAAACGGCTCTAGACCCGAAGATATCGCCCAAGCACAAGCGCAGGTACAAGAAGCTAAAGCCAGATTAGATAATACTAAAGTCCAGCTAGAGGATACGGTTATTCGATCGCCTTTTGATGGCATTGTCACCCAAAAATTCTCAAACGTGGGCGCATTTGTGACCCCAACAACCTCAGCATCGGCGGTCGGATCGGGTAGTTCGACTTCAATAGTAGCGGCAGCAAGCGGCTTAGAAATCTTGGCAAGAGTTCCAGAGGTAGATATCGCTCAAATTAAGATCGGTCAAAGTGTCGAAATCTCTGCCGATGCCTATCCAGACAAAACTTTTACGGGGCAAGTGCGCCTGATCGCTCCCGAAGCTGTGATCGAGCAGAATGTCACATCTTTTCAGGTCAGGGTCAGTTTGGTTACGGGCTTAGCAGAGTTAAAATCAGGAATGAACTCCGACCTTAAATTTATTGGTGCCAGAATTAATAATGCCATCCTCGTACCTACAGTAGCGATCGCCACGGAAAATGGTCAAATAGGGTTGTATATTCCAGATCGAAATCAAAAGCCCAAGTTTCAACCTATTACTATAGGCACTACTATTAACAATCAAACTCAAGTTTTAAGTGGCGTTAGTTCGGGCGATTTAGTATTTATTAATCTGCTAGATTCACAGCTGCCAGCTAAATCACCGTGAAATAATTAGTAAAATTGTAGTTAATAATAGGTTTTTTAATTAACAATTTTTTAATAAAGGATTTTTATACTGATTAGTCAATAAATAATAAAAACGTCGAGGAATTAAATTAAAGGTGAAAGGTAGGTTTAAAAACTTTTTATTCGATCTATCCCAGTGGGTTAAAAATACTCCTGAAAGAGCGATTGACGCAGCATACAAAGCCGCAGTAAACATTAAGAAGTTAGAAGATGACTACTTTGAAGGAAATCCCATGTCTAAAGATTGGGGCTATGCCACTAATACCTACAGTCTTTTTCAAACTCAATTGCAAAGTGCTTTAAGTACCATTGACATTAGGCTGGCTGAGTATAAAGTCAGTTCTAAAATTCCCAACATCCTAAAACAGGATGTTACTAGAGTTCCCTTTAAATTAATTGGCAATCCTAATTTAGAGAATACAAACCCCAACATATTACAGAAGCTAGCTTTTATCGATCTAATTTTATCCAGATATCGATTTACTGGTTCCACAGTTACCAGCGACAAGAATCATCCCGTTCCCCTTTTAGATCCAGAAAAAATAGATCCTACCGCTAAAAAACCACCTAAGCCATCTCTAATAGGCACCGAGACTGTAAGACCTGATAGCGATCATCGCATGTTTACACCTAAATATGTAGAACAAACTTATGTGCCTATCTCAATTTTGCAATCCATAGAACGAATCAGGCGTAATCTTACTTCTGGCGATCGCTACGAACAAGAATTAGTCCAAGAGGTACGCCAAACTCGGCGGCGGATCAATATTGGCATTAGATTCATAATTATTTTAGTTGTGGTCACAATTTCTACCCAACAAATATCTAAAAATCTTATATATAAACCTCTAGTTGAGAATTGGGAAAGTACGCATAAAATTGAATTTGAATTTAGTGAGGAAATCCAAGAACGAGCCTTAAATAGATTTAGATTGGAAAAAGAAAAACTAGAATTTCAATTATTACTTGCGAATAAAGTTGATATCAAAAATGATATAGCTATTCTCAAAAAATCCAGCGAGAACGAAGGTCAAGAACAGCTAAAAGAAAAGGTAATAGAAATTTATAATAGCTATCAAGATTTAAGCTTAGAAGGACTTCAGAATTTATTAGCAGATATAACCGCAGGAATCGTGATCTATGCCATTTTAGTTGCTGGAAAAAAAGAAATTAGTATAATTAAGCAATTTTTAGATGAAACTCTGCACGGTTTGAATGACAACGCTAAGGCATTTCTGATTATTGTTATTACCGATACCTTCGTTGGCTACCACTCTAGCGATGGCTGGGAGGTTCTGATCAACACATTTTCAGTTCACTTTGGACTACCTGAAAATAGAAATCTTACTCTAATTTTCATTGCAACCGTACCAGTATTTTTAGACGCGCTGCTCAAGTTCTGGGTATTCCAAACTCTAACTAAGTCTTCCCCTAGTACAGCTGCTATCTATGATGAAATGAATAAATAAAAGCCCTAACATTAAATAATTAAGCTCTGACCGCAAATATTCAGATTTTAAGCCTTAACTTGCCCTTAAATGAGTACGTGATTTTATATGCTATCTTCAAGCTAGTTCAAGGAAGAATCCATGTATCAATTCCAGATTCGGGCGTATACACAGGTGGGAGAAACCATCGGTTTAGTGGGTTCAGGTAATGAATTAGGCAATTGGGACGTAGATAAATGTATCCGTCTAACTACGAGTGCCGATCTTTATCCATTATGGATTTCAACTAAAAAGATTAGCTTTAATCATGAATTAGATCTTGATTCAGGAAAAATCACATATAAGTACATCCTGCTCAAAAAAGATGGTAGTTATGACTGGGAAAACGGAGACTCAAACCGATGGCTACCTCCCGACTCTGATTCTAAAATTATGGTTGACGATGGGAGCTTTAACTATATCCAGCCCTATCCCTTCGGTTACGATTTGAACTATCTTTTGAAATCTCCTTTAATTTCTCCTTTAATATCTAAGCCATCCCAATTAGAACGGCAATTAAATCAGGAGCG
>CAZLKI010000087.1:0-5479 GCA_964560035.1 uncultured Synechococcus sp. | reverse complement strand
TTTTAATCATTGGTAGCTCGGTGGCAGAAGGGCATAAATCGTGGTTAATGCAAGGATGGGCGGCACATTTGGCAGATAGTCTAAACCAAAAATATGGACACCAAGTAATCAATATTTCCAAAGCAGGGGCAAATATTAGTACGACGATCGCCCGATTTCTCCAATTTGTAAAACCAGAGTCGCCCGACATCGTAATTATTGCTCTATCCTTGGGAAATGAAGGCTTTGCCCAATGTCCAGTCCATCAACGGCGATCGCTCCAGAGAAAATTTGAATTGGGATTACAGCAGCTTATAAAAATGACCCAAGAAATTGGTGCTATGCCGATCCTCGCAGGAGTTTATCCCCACAATAACTATGAATCCGAACACCAACGGATGCTATGGGATACCCACAAACGGATGTTAAATTGGGGCGTACCTGTATTAAATTGGTTGGCAGATTTAGATGATGGTTACGGGCATTGGAAATCTGGGATATCCTTCGATCCCGCTCACCCCAATACAATTGGACATCAAATCATGTATGAGGCGATCGCTCAAGATGTTTTTGATATTAGCAAAACCGAGTTAGAAAAAATTAAAGAATCATGGCAACATCAAACCGATATCTATCTAGATCGGAATGGTTTTAGAATATTTACCGACGATCGAAGCCTAAGAATTATCAATCCGAGTAAATATGAATATGCGATCGCTCCCTACTGGCAAGAACTCCAAACTGCAATCCAAACTCAAGGCAAACTCACATCAGGTATTTATCTCGCGACCAATCCCCAAGATTTTCCCACTATTCCCTACCTCTACATTGAAGAAGATGGCAAAATTGAAACCACGGTTCGGATTCCTGCAAATGTCGATTTAACCTATACTTCTAGTTTCGATCTATTCTCTTCTCATCAAAATCACATCCTATTTCAAGAAGGCGATCTAGCAATTATTAGTATTAGCGATCGCCACTTATGGATTGTTAATGAATCCGAACATCAATATAATATTCAACCGATGTGGCAGGAAGTTCGGAAGGCATTAGCCGCTTTACCCACGGGCGTTTATATCGATGCCTCTAATCCTGACATCCCTTTTCGCACCATGATGATCGGTCAAGATGGATTGGCAAGTCGGGTCAAAGTTCCGCCCAAATCTGCCCTATTTTTTACTTATAAATGCCAACTATCCGATATTAGTCGAGTCGCAATTTTACCTTTAGGCGATCGCTGTGCTGTCAGAATGATGTTGTATAAAATGGAATTCGATGGTCCCGCTTTTCCCTTCGACCTCACCCGTACCACCAATATTTCTGATGTATCCGATGCGATCTCCAAAGGCTTTGACGATATGTGGAATCCCGACTTTTTAGAATATAACCCCGAAGCAGGAAGAATTTATCACACTAAATGGCAGGGTTTATCCTTTGCCCACGAAGTTGAAGAAAGTGACGATCCCCTCAATGATATGTCGCCAATTTACGAACGGATGCGAACTCGTTACTCTGCCCGCGCTAAAAGATTTTGGTATACTCTCAATCATTGCGATCGCGTCTTATTTATCCGAACTGGAATCTGCGATCGCCAAGGTGTTATGGACTTAATCGAAAAACTCAAAACTAAATCTCAAAACAAACCCTTTCAGCTTCTCATCCTTTCCCCGCAATCTAGCGAAGAATTTTTAGGATTAGCTCACGTCCTGCACCATAACGTAGAATTTAACCCCGACCAAATGTATGACAATCTCGACCATTGGTTATACTGCACCGAAATAATGCATGGAATTCTTTCATCCCTTAATATATCTAGTAAAAATCTCTTCTGGTGTCCGCCCTAATTCCTCTGATTCATTTTGTGATTTATCTATCTAAAAATTCCTGCCACTGTACCTCCACAAAATCTTTAAACTCGGCTCTAAATCTTTCGGGAGCAAATCTTAGGGAATTTTCTCTACAGGCATTAGAAGTAATGCGATCGCCACTTTGTTCCAGTAATTCAAATTTCTCAACTGCCATTTTTAAGCTTTCTACAGATTGCTCGGCAAAAAATACCCCAGTTGGCTTTTCATTATCCAAGCCTCGGATTGTTTCTAATGCCCCACCTTTACCAAAAGCAATCACAGGCGTACCACAAGCTTGAGCCTCTACCACCGTAATCCCAAAATCCTCTTCTGCGGCAAAAACAAAAGCACGAGATCGTTGCATATATTCTCTCAAAACCTGCGGCGGCTGATAGCCAATTAAAGTAATATTTTTGGAATCACTAGCTAAAGCCTTAATCTTCGCTAAACCTGTACCATCCCCTATAACTATCAGCTTCTTATCAGGCATTTGAGCAAAAGCTGACACAATCAAATCCACACGCTTATAGGGCACAAACCTTGCTGCCGTCAGATAAAAATCTTCCTTGGGATATTCTCGTATATTAAAATCCAATACATTCACAGGTGGATAAATTACCCTAGCCTCGCGCCGATAGACCTTGTGAATCCTACGGGCAATAAACTTTGAATTCGCCACAAAAGTATCTACTCCATTAGCCGTGCGAGTATCCCAAATCCGCATTTGATGCAAAAACCACCTAGCCAGTAAGCTCTTTAGCCCCGTTTCTAAATTAGCCTCTCGTAAATACTGATGCTGCAAATCCCACGCATATCTAATTGGCGAATGCACATAGGAAATATGTAATTGATTGGGACTGGTCAAAACCCCTTTAGCCACCGCATGGGAACTAGATATAACTAAGTCATAACTCGATAAATCTAATTGTTCGATCGCGATCGGCATCAATGGTAAATACGATCGATACTTAGTTCTAGCAAAAGGTAATTTCTGAATAAACGTAGTCTTAACAGACTTATTCTGAATAAATTTCCGTAATTCAGGAGGTAAAAACTCCACTACCGCAAATACATCTGCCTGTGGAAATATCTGTAAAATCTGCTCCAACACTCGCTCCGAGCCAGAGTAATCCACTAACCATTCATGAACCAATGCTACCCGCAATTTATCTAGCATTCTTAAATTTTTTAGCCCACATTTGCTGACAAAAGGTTTTCATTGTCTCAATAAATAATAAGAAGTAGCAAAACTATTATCGTCATAGCGAGAGTTTAGAGCAGATTGTATAGCAAAAGCTAAATCGTCTTCAGAGTTGAACATTTGCCCAGATAACTCATCACGCTTTAGATGTGAGTAGTTAGATAATTTCTCTAATTTCCCAAGGGTTTTTTATTTCTGAGGTCGGATTAGACTATGATTTATATCTAAATCAGTTAGTCAAACCTGAGAGTTGTGATATGTGTGGAATAGTTGGGTATATAGGCGATCGCTCGGCTGTGGAAGTCTTGATTTCGGGTTTACGCAAATTAGAATATCGGGGTTATGACTCCGCAGGACTAGCAGTAATTTCCGCTAACTCTAAAGAACTACTGCGAGTAAGGGCAAAGGGCAAACTCAGCAACCTCGAAGCAAAACTAGCTCAAGATTCTAGCGATCGAGATGCTCTTACTAATTCACCAACCAATTCCTCTGCTAATTTCCCTGCAAATTCTCTAACAAATGCCAAAGTGGGGATCGGACATACCCGTTGGGCAACTCACGGCAAACCCGAAGAACATAATGCCCATCCTCACACTAATAACTCTGGCTCTTTAGCAGTCGTCCAGAACGGCATTATCGAAAACTATCACGCGCTACGGCTAGAGTTAAAATATTTAGGACACGAGTTTATCAGCGAAACCGATACCGAAGTTATCCCCCATTTAATTTCTGAATTTTTACGCGGAAATACACTTTTAGAAGCTGTAAGACTAGCTGTAGGTAAATTGAAGGGTGCCTTTGCGATCGCCGTACTTTCCGCAGATTATCCCGATGAGTTGATCGTAGTCCGCCAGCAAGCTCCTTTAGTAATTGGTATTGGTAAGAATGAAAACTTCTTTGCCTCCGATACTCCCGCTCTAATTAGCTATACCAACGTGGTCATGGCATTGGATAATGGAGAAATTGGGAGGATTACCAAAACTGGCGTTGAAATTTATAACTTTAACGGCGATCGGCAAAGACGGGGAATGCAAACTTTAAGTTGGAATCCGATTATGGTTGAAAAACAAGGCTTTCGTCATTATATGCTCAAGGAAATCCACGAGCAACCGGGTGTAATTAGGGCGGGATTGGCAAAATTTGTCAGCGATGATAATCAAATTAGTTTGGGGTTGCCTCCAGAATTTGCCCTTCAAGACTTAACCAATATTCAAATTGTTGCCTGTGGTACCAGTTGGCACGCTGCTTTGGTGGGTAGATATCTTTTGGAACAGTTAGTTGGCATTCCCACCACCGTTAACTATGCTTCGGAATATCGCTATGCCCCGCCTCCGATTAGGTCTAACACTCTGGTCATTGGCGTAACGCAATCGGGAGAAACCGCCGATACTCTAGCCGCCTTAGAACTCGCTAAATCCAGAGGCGATCGCACTTTAGGAATTACCAACCGTCCCGAAAGCTCTATCGGTCGTCTTGCCGATCGAGTTTTGGATACTCAAGCAGGGATCGAGATTGGCGTTGCTGCCACCAAAACCTTTGTCGCTCAATTATTAATGTTTTACTTATTAACACTGGATTTAGGACAAATTCGGCGATCGCTAAGTACCGAAACTACTGCCAAAATTATTGAAGGATTACGACAGCTTCCAGCCCAAATCGAACGAATTTTAGAAAGCCAAGAACGCTACATCGAAAATCTGGCACATAAATTCTGTAATGCCAAAGATATTATTTACATCGGACGCGGAATTAATTTTCCCATTGCCCTTGAAGGCGCACTAAAACTTAAAGAAATCAGCTACATTCACGCCGAAGCATATCCTGCGGGAGAAATGAAACACGGACCGATCGCTTTACTTGATGAAAATATGCCTGTTATTGCGATCGCTACCCCCGGTCATGTCTATGAAAAAGTGCTATCTAATGCCCAAGAAGCAAAAGCTCGTGATGCCCAGCTAATTGGCGTTGCCCCTATGGACGATCCAGTCGCAGTTGAAACCTTCGATCATTTACTGCCAATTCCAGTGGTAGAAGAAATTTTGTCGCCAATCATCACGGTGATTCCCTTACAACTATTTGCCTATCATATTGCTGCCCATCGAGGTTTAGATATCGATCAGCCTAGAAATCTAGCAAAATCCGTCACAGTCGAATAGTAGGCTAAATTGACAAGCCAATGTTAGGTTTTATACTCATTCGTGATATAGATTAAACAGTTTTCAGATTTGAATTGGCGGTTTCCATCCAGCTTGTTTGTATTCAACTGAATTACCGCGCTTCTTGAATTTAGGAAATCCTTTCTTACCTGATACTTGCTTTTTGCAATTGTCATAGAACCTAGAAATGCTAGACCATGCCCTCTCAGAGCCTGACTGTCTTGCTTGAGAACCTAACTTCTTCGCAAAGTCAAACTCTTTTGCCAGCACAGCCATCTGCTTATTGAGGTCATAGC
>CAZLKI010000086.1:0-10687 GCA_964560035.1 uncultured Synechococcus sp. | reverse complement strand
CTTATAGACAGATTAATAAATAATCTAAATATTGCCATTCAATCATCAAGACAAAAATTAAGGTAAGAATCAAGATCCAGTCTAAGCATAGTTAAATAAATCCACTCCAAGACTTTTTATAGGTTTGAATATATGGTAGCCACTTCAACACAATCAATTACTGAAAGTTCGATCGGTTCATCTGTTAACGAATCAATTATTGAATCAATTAGCGCATATGGAGAAGCTAGATCCACAATTAAAGGAACTCCATTAGATTCAGAAGAACTCCGTAAAATCCACTCCTATTGGCAAGCCTCCTGTTATCTAGCAGTAGGGATGATTTATCTGCGCGATAACCCCTTACTAAGTCTCCCGTTAACAAAAGAACACGTTAAAAAGCGTTTGTTAGGACATTGGGGATCGAGTCCCGGTCAGGCGTTTATCTGGACCCATCTCAATCGCGCGATCAAAAAATATGACTTAGATATGATCTATTTATCTGGTCCAGGTCACGGTGCGCCAGGGGTACTCGCGCCAGTTTATTTAGAAGGTAGATATTCTGAAGTTTATCCCGACAAAAGTGAAGATGCTGAGGGGATGCTGAGATTTTTTAAGCAATTTTCTTTCCCCGGTGGGATTGGCAGTCACTGCACGCCTGAGACTCCGGGATCAATTCATGAAGGTGGTGAACTGGGTTACAGTCTTTCACACGGATTTGGTACGGTTTTTGATAATCCCAATTTAATTAGTGCCGTAGTGGTGGGTGATGGGGAAGCCGAAACAGGACCTTTGGCTACAGCATGGCATTCTAACAAGTTCCTAAATCCAATTCGTGACGGTGCCGTACTTCCGATCTTGCATCTAAATGGATATAAAATTAATAATCCTACAATTCTCGCGCGGATCAGTCATGTAGATTTAGAACATTTATTTATAGGCTATGGCTATCAGCCTTATTTTGTCGAAGGCTCAGATCCAGATACCATGCATCAAGCAATGGCTGCCACCCTCGATCGCTGTGTTGAAGATATTCTTAAAATACGCGAAGATGCCCGCAGTAGTGGAAAAGCGATATTACCACGATATCCGATGATTATCCTCCGTACTCCCAAAGGTTGGACTTGTCCCGAAACTATAGATGGTAAGAAAATTGAAGGCTTTTGGCGATCGCATCAAGTCCCACTATCAGGCATCCACGAAAAACCCGAACATTTACAGATGTTGGAACATTGGCTGCGCAGCTATAAACCCGAAGCAGTATTCGATCGAACTGGGAAATTAATCCCCGAACTAAGAGAACTTGCACCCCAAGGCGATCGACGGATGAGTGCTAATCCCCATGCCAACGGCGGTCTACTCCGAAAAGAGCTACGGATGCCCGACTTTCGAGATTATGGAGTGGAGATTTCTAAGCCCGCTCAAATTGAAGTGGAGAATACTAAACCTTTAGGAGTGTTTTTACGGGATGTGATGAAGCTGAACTCATCCAACTTCCGCGTGTTTGCACCTGACGAAAATACTTCTAACAAGCTCAATGCCATTTATGAAGTTAGTAAGAAGTTTTGGATTGCCGAATATTTTAGCGAAGATATCGATGGTGGAGAATTATCACCCAATGGACGAGTCATGGAGATGTTGAGCGAGCATACCCTAGAAGGTTGGCTGGAAGGTTATTTGCTCACTGGAAGGCATGGGTTCTTTTCTACATACGAATCCTTTGTTCATGTGATCGACTCGATGTTTAATCAGCACGCTAAATGGTTGGAGATTTGCAATCACATTCCGTGGCGATCGGATATTGCTTCTTTAAATTGGTTAATTACCTCTACAGTATGGCGACAAGATCACAATGGTTTCACGCACCAAGATCCGGGCTTTTTGGATCTGGCACTGAATAAAAGTGCTGATGTAGTTCGCATTTACCTACCACCTGATGTCAACTCTTTATTATCGGTAGCCGACCATTGCTTGAAGAGTAAAAACTATGTCAATATTATTGTGGCGGATAAACAATTTCATATGCAGTTTTTGAGTATGGAGGCGGCGATCGAGCATTGTACTAAAGGGATTGGGATTTGGGATTGGGCAAGTAACGATCGCGGTGTAGAGCCAGATGTAGTACTTGCAACCGCAGGGGATATTCCCACCTTAGAAGCATTGGCAGCAAATTCGATGCTAAGAGAAGAGTTCCCAGATCTTAAAATTCGCTTTATCAATGTAGTTGATTTATTCAAACTCCAGCCCAAAACCGAACATCCTCACGGTCTTAGTGACTTTGATTTTGATTCGTTATTTACATTGGATAAGCCGATTATTTTTAACTTTCATGCCTATCCTTGGTTGATTCATCGCCTTACTTATCGCCGCACCAATCATGACAATATGCACGTCCGTGGCTATAAAGAAAAAGGTAGTATCAATACTCCTTTGGAGTTAGCAATTAACAATCAAATCGATCGCTTTAGTATTGCCATGGATGTCATAGATCGCGTGCCTAAACTTAGAGTGGCGGGTGCCCATGCGAAAGAGAAATTTAAGAACAATCAGATTCAATGCCTAAACTATGCCTATGAGTTTGGCGAAGATCGACCCGACACTATTAACTTTAAGTGGAATTACTAACTAAGGGTGATTAGGCAAATGAGAACTAAAACTTAGGGTAACCTAGCAATCAACCTAAACTATGAAGATTCTAATAATGAATGCGGGCTCCAGTAGCCAAAAAAGCTCTTTGTATGAAGTGGGTAATAAGTTAAATCACTCCATCCCACAACCATTATGGGAAGCATCAGTGGATTGGACGCACCATCAAAATATGGCTGAGCTTAAAGTCAAGACAGGATCGGGAGCAAAGTTGGAAAAAGAAATCGCTTCAAAATCTCGAACTGAAGTAATTACTTTGATGCTTAATACCCTCTGGCAGGGGGAAACTAAAGTGATTGATGGGCATTCAGAAATAGATGCGATTGGGCATCGGGTTGTGCATGGCGGACAAGATTATCGAAACAGTGTAAAGATTACCAGCGCAGTTAAAGCGGCGATCGCCCAATTATCAAACTTAGCTCCCTCCCATAATCCTGCAAACTTAGAAGGAATTGAAGCCATTGAAAAAATATTTGGGAAAGATATCACACAGGTTGCGGTTTTTGATACGGCTTTTCACAGTCATATTCCCGACCCTGCTGCAATCTATCCTGTTCCCTATGCCTGGGTAGAAAAAGGAATTCGGCGGTATGGATTTCATGGAATTAGCCATCAATATTGCGCTCAACGGGCTGCCCAAATCTTAGATCGAGATATCCATGACCTCCGATTGATTACTTGTCATTTAGGGAATGGTTGCTCCCTTGCCGCCATCCAAAATGGAATTAGCATTGATACAACGATGGGTTTTACGCCTTTAGAGGGTTTGATGATGGGTTCGCGTTCGGGTTCTATTGACCCCAGCATTTTAATTTATCTCATGCGAGAAGCAGAATATACACCCGATCGCCTCGACCGAGAACTAAATAAAGAATCGGGGTTGCTTGGTATTTCAGGAGTATCGGCAGATATGCGAGAGATTATAAAGGCGATCGCCATAGGGAATTCTAGGGCACAATTAGCATTAGATATTTACATTCATCGGTTGCGATCGTGTCTGGGTTCGATGCTGATGAGTTTGGGTGGAATAGATGCTTTAGTATTTACAGCGGGTGTGGGAGAAAACTCGGCGATCGTGCGCGAACTTACCTGTCAATCTTTGGCATTTTTGGGATTAAAAATGGATTTGGCTAAAAATTTAGATCGCCCCGTTGACCGAGATATTTCTACTGATGACTCCAATGTCCGCGTATTAGTAATTCATACCCAAGAAGATTGGGCGATCGCGCAGGAATGTTGGCAGCTAATTTCGCAGCATATTATCTAAACTCAAACTTACCGTTCCCATCTGAATCTATTTTGATTTGAGCCACATAAAATTGCTTCTGATTAATTTCACCTTCAGGCGTAAACGAGATTTCGCCCAATGGAGTTAGATATTTGCCAACTAAAACTGCTTTATTTAATTCTTGGCGTTGTTGCTCTAAAGTCATTGTGCTTAGTTTAGTCTTACTATCAATTACTTTTAGGCTCTCTACAAATACTTGTACCCCCGTAAATGCTTGAGCACTAAATTGGGGCGGAAGCTTCTGTTTTTGGGCTTCATATGCTTTCCGAAAAGCTTTGTTAGTTGGGTTATCTTCATCTGGACTGTAAGCTTGGGCAATAATTACACCTTCGCAATCCTTTTGGCAAACTGGAAAAATATTAGAGGTATTCATGCCGTTACCACCAATAATCAAACCCTTGTAACCAAGTTCTCGTAATTGTTTAACGAGATTTCCACCATCGGCTGCTAAACCCGAAATGATAATTAATTCTGGCTTCACATTCAAAGCATTAGTAGCTTGAGTCTGGAAATCGGTATCCGTAGTTTGGAACTTTTGCACCGTTGCCAGATTTAAACCCTGTTCCTTAACTACTTTTTGAAATGTTTCGGTTTCGGACTTACTAAAAGCATCATTTTGGGCATATAAAACTGCCACATTTTTAATATTTGGATTTAGTTTCAAAGCAGTCTTCAGCGCATTTGGGGCAACCACTGACACAGGAGCCGAAACTCTAGCAATGTACTCACCAATTTGGGGAATACCCTTGGCTGTATTGGATGGAGCTAAAACTGGAACTTGGGCACGATCGGCGATCGGATCGGCACCAAATGCCTGCTGAGATAGAGTTGGTCCGATAATGCCCACAACTTTATCTTGATTAATTAGAGTTTGAAAGGCATTAATTGCCCCTTGTTCGTCCCCTGCCGTATCTTGAAAAATCAATTTAATCGGCGTACCGTTGACTCCTCCCCGCTCGTTAAAGTACGATTCGGCAATTTTGGCTCCTGTTACCTGCTCTTGACCTAACAGAGCCACATTACTGGTTTGAGCAACAGCAATCCCAATCGGAATTACTGAAGAAGTAGTAAGAGTAGTTGGATTATTAGAAGTGCAGGCGGTCGCGATCGCAAAAGTAATCAGAGCGATTAAAACTTGTTTAATAAATTTCATAGATCCCAAAAATACTCTACTCATTGTAAAAGAAAAGCGGAAGCAAGTTAGATATCTAAATCGTTAAGAGTAAGTTTAGAGCCGTAGGTTTCGATAAATTCTCGTCTTGGCGCAACGCGATCGCCCATGAGAATCGTAAAAATGCGATCGGCTTCGGCAGCATCATCAATCGTGATCCGTTTAAGCGTCCGAGTTTCGGGATTCATGGTCGTATCCCAGAGTTGTACGGGCATCATTTCACCCAATCCTTTAAACCTTTGGATGTTGTAATTAGCATTGGCAGGAAAAGTGGCAAGATGTGCTTTGAGCTCGCGATCGCTATAGCAGTACTGCATATTTTTACCCCGTTCGACTTTATACAAAGGCGGACAACCGATATAGATATAACCTTGATCGACTAATTGCCGTTGATAGCGATAAAAGAAGGTAAGTAATAATGTCCGAATGTGAGCCCCGTCTACGTCTGCATCAGCTAAGAGAATGATTTTATGATATCTCAACTGCGCTAGATTAAATTCTTCGCCTCTTATTCCCATTCCTAAACCAGTAATTAGAGCCTGAATTTCAGTATTCTTATAAATCTTGCTATCTTCAGCTTTTTCGATATTGAGAACTTTGCCTCTAAGCGGCAGGATTGCTTGATAATGGCGATCTCTGCCCTGTTTTGCAGATCCGCCCGCAGAATCTCCTTCAACGATGAAGACTTCTGATTCTCTGGGGTCGCGAGAGCTACAGTCAGCAAGCTTTCCGGGTAGAGTAGAAGATTCTAGGGCTGATTTTCTGCGGACTAATTCTCTAGCTCTACGGGCAGCTTCTGCGGCATTAAAAGACTGAACGGCTTTATCAATAATTGCAGTAGTAATTGCAGGATGAAATTCTAAATATTCATTTAAGACTTCTCCTACAAAAGAATCCACAATACCTCTAACTTCGGGATTTCCCAGCTTAGTTTTGGTTTGTCCCTCAAACTCTGGATCGGGAACTTTGACTGAGATTACTGCGGTTAAGCCTTCTCGGACATTTTCCCCTGCAAGGTTAGAATCTCCTTCTTTTAGCTTCTTTAATTTACGGGCGTTAGCATTAATTGTACGGGTAAGAACGGTTTTTAAGCCTTCTAAATGGGTACCCCCATCGATCGTCCGAATATTATTGGCAAATCCTAGAACATTGTCATTATAAGCATCGCTACACCATTGCAAAGCTACTTCTACTTGGACATTATCGCGTTCGCCATTTACATAGATAATATCGGCATGAATTGCTTCCTTTTCGCGGGTCATGTAAGCGACATATTCACGAATGCCTCCATCATATTTATAAACTTCAGTTTTTTCCTGTTCACCACGGCGATCGCTAAATTCAATATGAACGCCAGCATTTAGATATGCCAACTCTTTTAGCCTGCCCGCTAGGGTCGTGAAATCAAATACAGTCTCAGTTAAAAATATTTGAGCATCGGGCTTAAATCTTACTTGGGTTCCGCGTTTGGGAGTTTTTGTCTTTACTCCTGTTAATATACCGATGGGAAATCCTCGTTCAAAGCGTTGAGTATATATCTGATCTTGTCGCCAAACGCTAACTTCTACCCACTCTGATAGGGCATTAACAACTGAAATACCGACACCATGCAAACCCCCAGAAACTTTGTAGCCGCCACCGCCGAATTTTCCACCCGCGTGCAGTACGGTCATTACGGTCTCTAGGGCAGATTTTCCAGTTTTAGGATGAATATCTGTGGGAATACCTCTGCCATTATCAGTAACAGTTACAGAACCATCGGGTAACAATTCAATTTCAATGCGATCGCAATGTCCGCCCAAGGCTTCATCGACACTGTTATCTACAACTTCAAATACCAAATGATGCAATCCCTTCGGACCTGTAGAGCCAATGTACATCCCTGGACGCTTGCGAACTGCTTCTAACCCTTCTAAAACCTGAATCTGATCGGCATTATAGGTTTCGTTGGGGGCTAAAGATTGAATCATGTATGGACTCCAAATATTTCTATATCAACTCGTGTTTTAAGGCATCTGTGGAGGCTTTCTTAGGGCAAATGTTAAAACACACGACTATTATAATACAAAAGCGTCTAAGCTGATTTTTGATAGGTTTAGATTAGTTTTTCAGAATACATACTTTAGTAACAACTTCAAGTTAGAGAGATTTAGTGTAGTATGATGCAGCTATAGGGTTTTAACGGGTAGCAGCCGTTAGAGATTTATTTTAAGTCGATCTTGAAATCTATCTTAAATTTATTTAAGAGGAATTTGCGAGAAACTGGAAATTAATTGGGGAAAGTTTGGTGAAAATCCAACGCTGTACCGCAACTGTGAATGAGATAACTCTAAAGAAAATTCTAGAGAAATCTCTAAGTCAGGATGCCCGCCAAGGTCAATATAAATTTATTCCCATCTGCGAGGTACGGATTATGGATCAGCTTAAATTTTTAGCGTCAAATTTCATCTCTGCCTTGATTACTGGTTTGATTAACAATGTTCGAGGTCGATTTCTAGCGATCGCCACTTTTGCCAGTTTCTTATTATTCACAACTCCAGTATTTGCCCATCATCCATTAGGCGGGAAAACACCTAGTAACTTATTTGAAGGCTTTGTATCGGGATTAGGACATCCTGTAATTGGATTAGATCACTTAGCTTTTGTTGTGGCAGTGGGGTTGCTAGCAGCCGCAAGACCTCAAGGATTTCTGATCCCGATTAGTTTTGTCATATCTGCAACGATTGGGACAGGGCTGCATTTATTATCTATAGATCTTCCTGTAGTGGAATTGATCGTATCGGGTTCGATTTTGTTATTTGGAATTTTGATTGTATCTAAAGATGTCGGTTCAACTTTGATAATTAGTTTGCTGGCGATCGTAGCGGGATTATTTCATGGATTCGCCTACGGTGAGGCAATCTTTGGGGCAGAGATGACTCCATTAGTTGCTTATCTGGCGGGATTCACCACGATTCAAATACTAATTTCAGTTTCAGGATTTGCGATCGCCAAGAAATTTTTAGATGCGGCGAATACGCGATCGGCAGGATTTGTGATTTGTGGCGTGGGACTCGCTTTTCTATCTTCTCAAGTTGTGAATTCGATCTTCTCTTTGCCGAAATAATCTACATAAAAACAGATCGTAAAAAACAGTTAAATAGCTTTCTCAGGTGTGGAGTTCTCTTCTGCGCCTACTTCCATTTCATTAAGTAAAAACGAACTTTATTAAAAAATAAAATGGCAGCAAAAATACCTGTGACCGTCATTACGGGGTTTCTCGGAAGTGGCAAAACCACATTAATTCGTAACCAACTTCAAAACAATCAAGGACGGCGGATTGCGGTTTTAGTAAATGAATTTGGAGAAATTGGCATTGATGGCGAAATCTTGCGATCGTGCCGAGTTTGTGATGAAGATGGCAAAGAAATCATGCCTAATATTGTCGAACTAACCAATGGTTGTCTATGTTGTACGGTACAAGAAGAATTTCTGCCGACCATGCAAGAGTTGTTAAAAAGACGAGATCGCATTGATTGTATTCTGATCGAGACTTCAGGGCTTGCGCTACCAAAACCGCTAATTCAAGCCTTTCGTTGGCAAGAAATCCGTAATGGGGCGACAGTGGATGGGGTAATTACGGTTGTAGATTGTGAAGCTGTTGCCAGTGGTAGATTAGTCAGCGATCTTGATGCTGTGAATGCCCAACGCCAAGCCGATCCAAATTTGGATCATGAGACTCCGATTGAAGAGTTATTTGAAGATCAGTTAGCTTGTGCCGATTTAGTGCTTTTAACCAAAACCGATTTAGTAGATGCTGAAGCTCAATCCAGAGTGGAGACATGGCTAAAAAGTGAATTGCGTAATGGTGTTAAGATTCTCCCTTGTAAAGATGGCAACGTAAATTCAGAAGTGATTCTAGGCTTTAATGCTGCTGTAGAAGATAACCTCGACTCTCGCCCCAGCCACCACGATACCGAAGAGGAACACGAACATGATGATGATATTAATTCGGTAGAGATTGTATCTGAGCAATACTTTGAACCAATTAAACTAATGGAAGCTCTCAAACTATTAATCACTCAGCAAGAAATTTATCGAATTAAGGGTTTTGTGAATGTAGCCAATAAACCAATGCGGATGGTATTACAAGGAGTAGGCGATCGCCTAGAAAGTTCATACGATCGAGCTTGGAAAAGTAACGAAATTCGCCAAACTCGATTGGTATTTATTGGTAAAAATTTAGAGCGATCGCAAATTGAATCAAAAGTCCTAGTAGGAAGTGGGTAAGTCATGGCGGAATCATTACATTTTACTGGATTCATCCGAGGTGTTAAATACAATGCTCGTCTAGCTGAAACTCGGATAGAAAGAGATCCTAAAAAAGTGGATTTTGCAGTATTTAATGTTAATACTGCCGATTCCTACGGAGTCATAAGATTCCTTGATACTGAGATAGCATATTCAAAATGGGTTTCGCCGAAACGGACAAGAAGTTATCCTTTTGCGCGGATTTATAGTACTTATAATGCTTCAAAAATTTTGACGATTATCCCAGTCATCAAAGATGAAGGAAAAGATGGTGATTTAGATAGGATTCAATACTCCACTATTTCATGGATGAATCTTTTGAATGTTTATATCGTGCTTGGTTATTATGATATAGCTGAAAAAAATATAAATAAAACACAAATTAATAGAGAAAAATTAACAAATCAAAAATTTAATAATCAGTTTGTAAAATCTCAGATCCAAGAAATATTTGCATATAAACAAAGTGCTTTACATTGGAATAGGAACCTATTTGAAGATCGGTTTGTTGATATTTTTAGGCGATCGTTAGCTGCATACATTAATATATCTAATCTTACTAATGTAAAGATTCACTCTCAAAAAAAGATAGAAGAGTACTTACAAAAAATCACTAATGACTTTGAAGAATTCAAAAATATCTCACTTCGGGGTTCATTGTCCGCAAGTAATCGAGAGATAGCTACTTCCCATAAATTTGAGTATCTAAATACAGGGATAAAAGCATCCTTATACATTGAAAATTATTTGGGAGGTATTTATCATCTTACGATAGATGAAGTGATGTATGAGGAAGGAATTTATATTCTTCAAGAGTCTAAAAACTCTACAAAAAAGTCACTTCCTGAAATTAGTGATATTCAGGATGGTCTTTTAAAACTGATTCTATACTCAAATATTGACTCTCTATTTCTAAATGGAGAAAAGGTAGAATTTATAACCAGATTAAAACTTACAGGGAAAAATATTAAAGAAAATATTACCTTACCTTGTAGATTAGATCAGCTTAGAGATTTCTTTGTAAACAATATAAATATTCTTAGTGAACAAGAAATGAGTACTATCAGACAATTATTATTAGAATCGACCTCTAATCAAAATATTAGAGTTGAGATAGGAGCAAATAATTAGTATGAAAACTAAATCTCAAGTTAAAAGTCCACTGCGCTATCCGGGTGGAAAATCCAAAGCAATTGATCGAATTCTACCTCATATTCCTTTGAATATTAATGAATATAGAGAACCCTTTGTCGGAGGTGGTTCGGTTTTTATTGCTGTAAATCAATTATTGCAAAATAGAGTTAAATTTTATT
>CAZLKI010000085.1:8267-10727 GCA_964560035.1 uncultured Synechococcus sp. | reverse complement strand
AGCTTTACCAACCCCAACACCGACCGATCCTTTTTCGTTGCCGACAATAACGATCGCCCTAAAGCTTAACTTTTTACCACCCTTGACGACCTTAGTTACCCGCCGAATCTGGACAACGCGCTCTTGCCATTCTGATTCTTTCTCAGTGCGAGAATTGCGATCGTTAGCTTTTTTAGTTTCGCCCCGCTTACCCTTGCCGCGCTTCTCTCCACCTTCAGGCGTGCCTGCTACGTCTCTGGGGCTACTGTTACGACTGTCTTTATTTCTACGTTCTGCCACTTTCTTTTACCACTTATAACAATTGTTTACTACCAAGTAAATTACTAAAAAACAAGTTTATTAAAAAACAAGTCCAGCAGCACGGGCTGCTTCAGCCAATGCCTCAATACGTCCGTGATAGAGATTTCCACCTCGGTCGAATACCACTTGGGAAATACCTTTAGCGATCGCCCTTTGAGCAATCAGTTCTCCTACTTTAGCCGATGCCTCGCAATTTGCTGTAGAACTAAGACCAGATTTTAATTCTGCTTCTAAAGTAGATGCTGCAACCAGAGTGTGTTGGTTGATATCATCAATTACCTGAACTAATATATGCTTATTTGATCGAAAAACCGCCAAACGGGGGCGTTCGGGAGTCCCTGAAAGTTTGCGGCGTATGCGTTTGTGCCTACTGCGTGTAGCTTCTTTATGGCTTGTTTTCATATAATCAATATCTCAAAATTTTTCAAATTACCTATATCAAATTTACGATCTTACTTCTTACCAGTTTTGCCAGCTTTACGACGCACAATCTCACCAGCATAACGTATGCCCTTTCCCTTATAAACTTCAGGTGGACGTACGGAACGAATCTGGGCAGCAGTATTACCAACTATTTCTTTATTAATGCCACTTACGATCACATTAGTCGTACCTTCCACTTTAATCTCAATACCCGTAGGGGGATTAATTTGAACGGGATTACTATAACCGACATTTAATATCAATGTTGCCCCCTGAACTTGGGCGCGGTAGCCTACCCCTTGAATTTCAAGACGGGTTTGGAAGCCATTGGATACGCCTTCGATCATGTTTGCGACAAGCGTACGACACAGTCCGTGAAGTTGACGGGCAGGGCGGGAGTCATCTACGGCATTTATATGTAGAACTTCACCTTCACGTACCACTGCGATTTTAGATGGGAGGGTGCGATGTAACTCTCCCTTTGCCCCTTTCACAGTGACATCTTGACCTGCGATCGCCACTGTAACTTTGGGAGGTATATTGATCGGACGTTTACCAATCCTAGACATAAGAAATACTCCTGATTCAACCTAGTTGAAAGATTAATAGAAAAAAATTAATAGATAAAGCAGAGTACTTCTCCACCAACACCTTGTCGTCGTGCTTCGCGATCGGTCATGATTCCTTTAGACGTAGACACAATCGCAATTCCAATTCCACCTAAGACTTTAGGTAAGTCTTTGTGATTTGAATAAACTCGAAGCCCAGGACGACTAACCCGTTTTAACATGGTAATGATCGGTTGCCGATTCTTACCTTTATACTTTAATGAGAGCATCAGCCGCCGATCTATACCTTCACCGATCTCTTCAAAATCGCTGATATAGCCCTCTTGTCTCAAAACTTGGGCTATTCTTTGCGTCATTTTAGTTGCAGGAATCGCCGTAACTTGATTTTTTGCGCTGGTTGCATTACGAATCCGCGTAAGCATATCGGAAATAGTATCATTAGTTGCCATCTTTACCTCCTATTGATCCTTTTGATCTCTAAAGGGCATACCCATAGCTTTAAGCAAAGCTCGCCCTTCTTCGTCTGTTTTTGCAGTTGTAATAATTGAAATATCTAAGCCTCTGATTTGGTCAATACTGTCGTAACTAATCTCAGGGAAAATTAGCTGCTCTCTTACACCTAGAGTGTAATTACCTCTTCCATCAAAACTCTTAGGACTGACTCCACGAAAGTCACGAATCCGAGGTAAGGAAAAATTAATCAAACGATCTAAAAAAGCATACATTCGCTCGCTTCTCAACGTCACCATCATCCCTACGGGTACACCCTGTCTGACTTTAAAGCCTGCGATCGCTTTTTTTGCCCTCGTTACAACTGGCTTTTGTCCGGCGATCGTGGCAATCTCAATTAAGGATGCTTCTAGGGATTTAGTATTTTGGGCAGCTTCGCCTAAGCCCCGATTGATGACTACTTTCTCAAACTTAGGAACTTGATGCACATTTACATACTTAAACTGCTCTACCAACTTGGGTACGGCTTGGGTGTGATAACTATCTTTAAATCGATTTGACATTTTTTTTACTTAACTAATTTAGGGGTTGTCCTGGTCTTAGTCAGGAACTTTAAGATTTTTATGAATTTAACAATTACTTTGCAGATGTTTAACTAGATAAATCTAACTAAGAACTTCTCCAGTTTTTTTCAGCATTCTGACCTTTTTACCTGCTT
>CAZLKI010000085.1:3871-8167 GCA_964560035.1 uncultured Synechococcus sp. | reverse complement strand
ATCTAACTAAGAACTTCTCCAGTTTTTTTCAGCATTCTGACCTTTTTACCTGCTTCCGTAAATGTATGACAGATACGACTTGCTACTTTTTCCTTTTCCGAGTAGAGCATTACCTTAGAACTATGAATTGGGAACTCACGGTTAATTATCTCTCCAGGCTGGGACTCGCCTTGGGGCTTGATATGCTTAGTTTTAAGGTTTACACCTTCAATTAGAACCGTACTAATCTTGGGGAAAACTGCCAGAACCTTGCCAACTTTGCCTTTATAACTGCCAGATATTACCTGAACGGTGTCGCCCTTCTTGACGTGCATTTTGAACGAAGTAGCATTGCCTTGATATATCGGTGATTTACGAGACATCTAGAGTACCTCCGGTGCGAGAGATATGATTTTGGTAAAATTTTTGTCCCTGAGTTCGCGGGCAACGGGACCGAATACGCGTGTACCTCTAGGGTTGCCTTCAACATTAATAATAACTGCCGCGTTATCATCAAATCGGATGCTCATTCCAGAATCGCGTCTAATCGTACTTCTCGTACGAACTACAACCGCCCTAACGACATCAGACTTTTTTACTGGCATATTTGGAGTTGCATCTTTCACAGTTGCGATAATCACATCCCCAACAGCCGCAAACTTGCGACTTCCACCAGCTAAAACACGTATACAAAGCAGTTTCTTAGCTCCGCTGTTATCGGCTACATTTAAGTAACTTTCTTGTTGAATCATGATCTTTAATCAAATAGAGGATTAGGCTTCAGAGTTAGAATTAAGAACATCAACTACCTGCCAACGCTTAGTTCGACTGAGTGGACGAGTTTCTTGAATGCGGACGCGATCGCCCTCTTGGCAATTATTGAGCGCATCATGGGCTTTAAATCGTCGAGTTTGGACTACGATTTTTCCATACTTAGTATGAGATGCACGGTTTTGAACGGCAACAACGACAGTTTTATCCATCTTGTTGCTGACAACTAACCCTACTTTTTCTTTGATTGCCATTAGTTTTGTGCTCCCGCCGTTGCTTGTTTACGTTGATTTTCAATTGTCATTAGTTGACCTAACCGATGCTTCGCGTAACCAAACTGACTGGGCTTGAATGCTTGGCGTGTAGCTCTTTTTAGTCTTAAATCGAAAAGTTCCCTTTTCATTGCTACGATCTCTATAGATATTTCTGAATCAGACATTTCCCTAATTGTTTCAATTTTTGGGAGTGACATTTTATTTACTCCTTTTCACGTTTAATAAATCTTGTTTTAATCGGCATCTTAGCTGCTGCAAGTCTGATCGCTTCTTTAGCAATTTCTTCAGTTACGCCAGCAACTTCAAACATGATCCGACCAGGTTTTACAACACAAACCCAGTATTCGGGAGCACCCTTTCCAGAGCCCATGCGAGTATCAGCAGGTCGTTGAGTTACAGATTTATCAGGGAAAATCCGAATCCAAATCTTTCCACCCCTCTTGATATAACGATTCATTGCTCTACGACAAGATTCAATCTGTCTAGAGGTAATCCAAGCGGGTTCGAGAGCTTGCATGGCAAAGTCTCCGAAGTCAATATCTGCTCCCCTTGTGGCTGGACCCGACATCCGTCCACGTTGAGTTTTACGAAATTTAGTACGTTTAGGACTTAACATAAATTTAACTCTCTACTCCTGAACGATCTTCAAACTGTGTACGTCGGCGTTGTTGGCGGCGGCGAGGCTGATCTTGCTGAGGATCAGTCTCTTCTCTGCCCGCAATGATTTCTCCTTTGAACACCCAGACTTTAACTCCAATTACTCCATAAATGGTTTGAGCAGTTTTATAAGAGTAATCAATGTCAGCCCGAAGGGTATGAAGTGGAACTCGACCCTCTCTCACCCATTCGCTACGAGCAATTTCTGCCCCATTTAATCGACCACCGATTTGCACCTTAATACCTTCAATACCTGCCCTTTGCGCTCTTTGAATCGCTTGTCTGACTATGCGACGAAAAGAAACACGTCGTTCAAGTTGTTGAGCAATATATTCGGCGATCAAAGGAGCTTCAGCATCAACCTTAGCTACCTCGACAACATTGATCCGAATTTGACTTGTACCAGACTTTTTCAAACTGCCAGCAGACTTTAAATGTTCAAAAAGTCCTTTGCGTAATTGCTCGATCCCAGTCCCTTGTCTTCCTACCACCACACCAGGTCTAGCCGTACGAATTTCCACATCAGCTTGATCGGCTTTTCTCTCAATGATAATTCTGGAAATTCCAGCACTATTAAGAGTTTTTTCTATGTGGCGACGGATTTCAAAGTCTTCAGCCGCCAAAATTGGATATCTATCACTCTCTGCAAACCACCTAGATAAGTGGGGCTGGATAATTCCAATTCTTAAACCAGTTGGATGAATCTTTTGTCCCATGATTATGCTTTCTCCATTGGTTTAACCGTGATCGTAATACTGCAGGTTGGCTTAAGGATTTGATAAGCTCTTCCTTGAGCGCGAGGTCTGAACCGTTTAAGGCTGCTCCCCATATCTGCGTAGGCTTGACTGACGATTAAATTTGCTCGATCGAAGCCATTATTATGCTCGGCATTAGCGGCTGCAGAACGCAAAAGTTTCAAGATTGGTTCGCAAGCACGATAGGGCATAAATTCTAATATGATCAATGCCTCTCTATAGCTTCGTCCGCGAATTTGATCGAGTACCCGTCTTACCTTGTGAGGAGACATACGAATAAACTTACAGATAGCAGGAATTTCATTTTCAGATAAGATCATATATTTATCTCCTTGCCTTCTTGTCACCTTTGGCGTGACCACGGAATGTCCGAGTTAGAGAAAATTCTCCTAGCTTGTGACCGACCATTTGCTCGGTAACATAGACGGGAATATGCTGTTTACCGTTATGAACAGCGATCGTGTGACCGATCATTTGCGGCAAGATCGTAGAAGCTCTCGACCAAGTTTTGATTACTGTTTTTTCGCCTTTAGCATTAAGGTTCTCAATTTTAGTGAGAAGGCTATCAGCTACAAACGGACCTTTTTTTAACGAACGAGACATAAAAATATCCTCAAGCTTTGATTAAACCCTAGATTAAAACTACTAAGCATTACGCCCTCCTTTACCTCGTTTAGAACCCTTACGACGACGACGTACGATCAGCGAACTGCTAAGTTTCTTTTTCTTACGAGTCTTATAACCTAACGTGGGCTTACCCCAAGGAGTAACAGGTCCAGGACGACCGATAGGTGCACATCCTTCCCCACCACCATGAGGGTGATCGACGGGGTTCATTGCCGCGCCGCGAACCATGGGACGACGATTTTTCCAGCGATTACGTCCCGCTTTACCTAATGTACAGTTGCTTTGATCGGTATTTCCAACTTGTCCGATTGTGGCATAGCACTCTCTTCTGATCATCCGAACTTCTCCAGAGGAGAGCTTTAAAGTGACAAAATTACCTTCCTTTGCTGCAATTTGTGCTGCTCCACCTGCGGCTCGAATCAACTGTCCGCCTTTGCCAGGAACCATCTCTACATTGTGAACAATGGTACCTAAAGGAATACTAAACAAAGGTAAAGCATTACCAATTTCTAGGGGTGATGATTCTCCAGACTGAACTGAAGCTCCAACTTGTAAACCTTTGGGATGCAATATATATCGTTTCTCTCCATCTGTGTATTGGAGTAAAGCAATACGAGCATTACGATTTGGGTCATACTCAATCGACATAACCTCAGCCAGAATGTTGACCTTATTACGTTTGAAATCAATCATCCGATAGAGTCTTTTATGTCCACCACCACGGCGACGGCTAGTGATAACTCCTCGATTATTACGCCCTTGAGCACGATGAATGTGCTTTGTTAAAGATTTTTCTGGTTCTGATTTAGTAATTTCACTAAAGTCAGTTACAGTTAATCCCCTAGTGCTAGGAGTATAGGGTTTGTATATACGGATGCCCATTTGTTTTCTCCTTATACGTCTGGGAATAAAGTGATTTTGTCGCCTTCAATCAAAGTGACGATCGCCCTCTTATATTGAGAACGTTTGCCAGCGAATTTACCAATCCGTCTAGATTTAGCTGGAGGATTGTGGGTATTTACACCCTTAACTTTTACGGTAAAAAGCGTTTCGATCGCAGCTTTGATTTCAGTCTTAGTAGCGTCAGGCATGACATCAAAGGTATATTGATTATCTTCGAGTAGCCGAGTGGCTTTTTCATTAATTAACGGACAGCGGATTATGTCTGGCAGTCTTCTTTCGTCAAAGACTTTTTGAAGCTTTCTACCCATGATCTTGAACCTCTAGTTGTG
>CAZLKI010000085.1:0-3771 GCA_964560035.1 uncultured Synechococcus sp. | reverse complement strand
TAGACGGAATGAATCTTTTCAAGGGCAGTTGCAGTCACAACAAGCTTATGAGCATTAACTATGTCAAAGATATTTAGCTGATCGGCGGTAATTAGGACGACATTTCGGACATTGCGGGCAGACAGCTCAATATTTTCATACTTCTTGTCTGTGATTAGCAGTGTTCTCTTTCTTGGTTCAATTCCCCAGCGACTTAATGCCTGTAGTAAATCTTTAGTTCTCGGCTTCTCTAGCTGATTACTAAATTCTTCCACCACGATCAAATCTGGCGATCGCCCCACAAATGCCGTACATAATGCTAACCGTCTTTCCTTACGATTCATTTTGATGTCAAAGTCTCTAGGCTTAGGTCCGAAGATTACACCTCCACCTCTCCATAAAGGCGACCTATTTGAACCTGCTCTTGCTCTACCTGTACCCTTTTGTTTCCAAGGTTTACGACCACCACCCCTGACTTCAGCCCGAGTTTTGGTACAAGCGTTACCTTGCCTCTGATTATTTAACTGTCTGATTAAAGCTCTGTGAACAATACCCTTAGCAGATGATTCTTTGGCAGTTTTGAGATCTAAGCTAACCTCACCTGTTTTATTTCCTTCCCAGTCTTGTAATGTAATCATTGACTATTTCTCCTTACTTTTACCCACAAGTTTTGCAGGTATGATGCTAACTAATGCTCCGGGCTTACCTGGCAAGGTTCCTTTGATAAGGAGTAGATTATTTTCAGTATCTACTTGAAACAAAATTAGCTTTTTAGTAGTGATTTGCTTGCCACCTAATCTACCTGCCATCCGCTTACCTGGATAGACTCTTCCTGGAGTTGTACCAGCACCAGTCGAACCAGGAGATCGGTGGTTTTTGGAACCGTGTGCCATTGGTCCCCGTTTAAAGTTGTGACGTTTTTGATAACCCGCAAAGCCTTTACCGATGCTAGTTCCCGTTACATCAACAACCTGACCATCTGAAAACTGGCTGACATTAAGGTCTTGTCCAAGGGCATAACCAGAAGTATCTAAAACTCGGTATTCTTGTAAATGCTTCACGGGAGCACATTCGGATTTTTTGAGATGTCCTAGCTCTGGTCTTGAAAGTACCTTTGCCCTCGTTTCTCCATAGCCGATTTGGATGGCACTATAGCCTTCCTTGCTAGGAGTTTTGACTTGCGTAATTTTACATGGACCAGCTTGAACAACTGTAATCGGAACAGCGTTACCATTACTGTCAAAGACTTGGGTCATACCAAGTTTCGTACCAAGAATACCAACAGACATGAAAATAATCCTCTTACTTCAATGTGAAGATGAATGTAGAACTTTCTGATTTGATGTTTAGAACTTTAGATAAGATCTATATTTCAAAAACTTAGTTTCAGAAACTTAATTGTGATGAGGTAGGGATGTGATTTACTACTCACTCGATCGGACTTAAAAGTTTGAGCTTTCAGTATCCTTTTTCGCACGGAAGTTAAATATAGCTTAATCTTTAACTTATGTCTAGTGATTAGTTGAAATTTGTCTTGGAATTTGTCGCGGATCTAGCTTGAACTAACTCTATAGCGAGCGAGATCGCTGCTTCTAGACTTTCTGACCTAGCAATCCCTTTTCCGGCAATATTAAAAGCCGTACCGTGATCGGGAGATGTGCGAATAAATGGTAGTCCAATCGTAGTATTTACAGATCGATCGAAGGCTAGGAGCTTGACGGGAATTAAACCTTGGTCGTGATAAAGTGCCAAATATGCTTCATGTCCTAAGTGAACCTGATTTGGATCGTGCCAAGCGCGGCTGGGATTGACCCACATAGTATCAGGAGGAATTGTGCCTTCTAAAGAAAAATTTGAGCGATCGCCCCATGATTGGTTTAAAGATTGAATCAGCGGATTTAACCATTCTTGTTCTTCGGTTCCTAACTGTCCTTGCTCGCCGCTATGGGGATTTAGACCTGCGATCGCTATTCTGGCAGCTGTTAGTTGGAAATCTGTTGTGAGCGATCGCTTTAATAGTTCCAATTTTTGCTCTATAAGTTGCGCGGTTAAAGCTTTAGGGACTTGAGCTAAGGGAATATGCACCGTTGCCAATAGAGTTCGCATAACCCAATTTGTATGAGGCGATCGGGCAACAAATAGCATTCCTACATCCTTGCTGTGACTGCGCTCTGCTAAAAGCTCGGTTTGTCCGGGATAGTTATGTCCTGCTAATTTCCATGCAGATTTGGCAATTGGGGCGGTAATAATGCCTTGAAATTTACCTGCTAGGGTCTGGGCGATCGCTGTATCTAGATAATTAAAACTAGCAGCACCGCTTGATTGATTTCCTTCACCAAGAGTAATTTTAAGCTGGGTATTAGTGTCAAATATTTGCAACGTGTCAGGATCGGCGAGATTGGGAATATGAGATTTTAAGAGGCTGTAAGTATCAGTAATTACCGAGCGATCGCCAATTACGGTTATATCTGCAAGATTATTGGGGAATTTGGCAAGAGCTTTAAGCACAATTTCGGTGCCAATTCCAGCAGGATCGCCAATCGTAATTGCTAGGTTTGGTTTAGTCATTAATTTCTTGGTTAGTTTTGGGTTTAGGATTCGATGATTTTCCCTTTTGCTATCAATTATGACTAAAAACTAGAGTCTAATATCCAATTGATGCCAATTTTGTGATAGACCACCGCATAGAAATCATAGACGACCACCATTCCTTGACACACCACCACTCGGCAAAGATAAAACCGCGTAATTTTTTCACAGAACCGCACCCACAAACTACAGACCCGTATCCGAAAATCGTTGAAACGCATGATTCTTTGACAGACCCGCACTATTTTCTCAGGCAACCGTACAAAAAAATTATAGACCCGTATGATTCTTTGACTAAACCGCAGTCAGCGATCGCAAAACCGCACCATTCCCTCAGTAACCCGCAATCTAGAGTAGTAACATAACCAAAATTGAGTTGCCCAAAACCCATGACAACCAAACAAACCCTCGATCCCCTCTTCAACCGCGCCCGTGTAGTCATTTTTATAAAACCGCCCTAAACCTGCAACAAAAAGAATTTGGCGAGCAAATAGAAGCCACCGCCGAGCGAGACAAACGCTGGGAAACCGCCCACGCTTTATCTCTATAATATTGGTATGAATACAACTACCACCACGACATCAGGGCAATATTGGACTTGGAAAGATCGGCATATTTACTACGTGCACTCAAGGCAAAATCATATATATCCGCCTTTACTATTAATTCATGGGTTTGGTGCCTCGACCGATCATTGGTCTAAAAATATTACCGAACTTAGTCGTGATTTCGATGTGTGGGCAATTGATTTATTGGGCTTTGGACGATCGGCTAAACCTAATTGTCAGTATGGTGGCGATCTGTGGCGAGAACAACTTCATGATTTCATCAAGCAGATCGTTAATCGTCCTACAGTTTTAGTAGGTAATTCAATTGGTGGCTATGCCTGTCTAACAGTTGCCGCCGAATATCCTGAATCAGTAGCAGGTGTGATTTTGCTCAATAGTGCGGGTTCATTTACCGATACCAATCCACTAGGAGCCAAAAAAATTAGTTCGTTCCAAATAGGGATTCGAGGAATATCTCAATCCTTCTTAAAGCAACCTTGGGCAAGTAATTTGTTGTTTCAGTTTGTTAAACAGCGATCGCAAATTCGGAAAACCTTACTCCAAGTTTATGTAAACAAATCAGCCGTTACAGAAGAACTGATCGCTAATATTCAACGTCCTGCCAATGACAAAGGAGCGATCGATGTCTTCCGTT
>CAZLKI010000084.1:0-10829 GCA_964560035.1 uncultured Synechococcus sp. | reverse complement strand
TTCTACATGCCAGTAATCGCGAATGCGTTTGGCAAATGCTTCCACCGTTTCATCCGAAGAGCCAGGGTCATTTCATTCTAGATTTGGGCAATGAGTTTAGTGGATTTCAGCCACTGGAAGATCGAATCCCAGAAGCCTGTAATGGCGTATTTTCGTAGACGCATAAAATGTTGAATTTAGAATGAAACAACTCTGAGATTATCTACTTAGCAGGTGGTAGTAAGGAAGGCATAGATTTATCTCTTTTTGAAATTTCTTCTACTATAACCTCACTTTAGCCGCTAGGGTCTTGCAATTTCCCGAAGTGCGTTTCTATCAGGGCTGTAGGGCTAACTGGCTTTCCCATTCAATGTTTCCGTGTATAGATAATATCGATTATCCTGCTTTGTCTTAGTCATTTCTTGTTTGTTAAGAAACGTGTGCGGTTGCCCTGTAATTTGTTTTAATCTTAGTTTTAGAAAATATAAATTATTAACAGAATAAATTTTGATCGTATCAAACATCTATGTTCTTATTCCCGTTCATAATCGCAAGGCTCTGACTTTGGATTGTTTGGAGAATTTAAAAACTAATGGCGACTTGCAGAAATATCAGGTGATCGTTGTTGATGATGGTTCTACAGATCGCACTGCTGAAGCAATTAAGGAGAAATTTCCTGAAGTCATAATTTTAAATGGCGATGGAAATTTATGGTGGACGGGGGCGATCGCCTTAGGGATGAAATACGCTTACGAACATGGTGTAGAGTACTTGATTTGGTTAAATGATGACTGTCAGTTTAGTAGTGGCACCCTTGAGAATTTAGTAAGTTTTGTTTGTGAAAATGAAAGAGCGATCGCTGGCTGTCAAGGTATAGAAGTAGGGAATCCTAACACAATTGTATTTGGCGGAAAATTTAAAACTTGGAAAGGTTATAGGTTTATTCAACCTCCTAAAAATACAGTTGCTAGTTGTGATTTACTAAGCGGAAATATTGTCTGCTTTCCAAGATCTGTAATCGATCGAATTGGTTATCCTGATTCTAGGTTTACACCCCATTATGGAGGAGATTCTCTATATTTAATTCTTGCGAAAAAAGCAGGATTTTCAATTTATGTAGATACTAGAAGTTTGGTATATAGCTTAGTTGGAACATCAAAACTTTATCCGCAAAAATGGTTACTTGAATCAGGAAAAGCCTTAGATATTCTGAAGTTAGTGTTTGTGCCACAATCAGGATTAAGTTGGCGAGTATGGTTAAAACTGAATTGGGAAGCCTATTCAGTATGGGGACTTGTAATGTTTTTTAAGAAATATTTATCTATTTTATTAATTACTGGTTTAAGATTTTTGCCGATCGAACTCAGATCCAAATTATTTGCAAATAAGTATGAGTAATATTAGTGTTGTGATTACTTGTTACCTTGAAGGTGAGCTAATTTATGGAGCAGTAAATAGTGTTTTGTGCCAATTGGTGCTGCCCCAAGAAATAATTATTGTTAATGATGCTTCAACGGATCGAGCTACGATCGCCGTTTGCCGAGACTTAGAACTTAGAAAAGATACCAACTGCCCCATTCGTATAATTTGGCGAGATGTTAACGGTGGCTCATCCATTGCTAGAAATACAGGTTTTAGTAATGCCACGGCTGAAATTTTAGTGCCGTTAGATGCTGACGATCTTTTGCCTGTAGATGCTTTAAAGCTAATTGAATCGGCGTTTAGAAGCGATCCAAATTTGAGTTTTGTTTATGGCAGTTATATCAGACAAGATTTTGCTGAATCTAACGGTGTCACTGTTAATCCTCATGATATTTCCTTACGGGTCATGTTACGGGCGAAGAGATTTTCTTTAAGTTCTAATTGGAAATTATTAGGCACAACTCCGTTAAAGCGATCGCTGTGGGAATCATTAGGAGGTTACGATCCTAACTTTGGGGTTAAGGACTTACATGATGTGGAATTTTGGATGCGGGCGATCGCTTCTGGAGCTAAATATATCAATATTCCTGAAGTAATTTATATTTGGCGCAAGTACTTGGGCAGTAACAGCCGACTTGTGACTCCTTTAGCTTGGTATCAGATTGCCGAAAAATATTTTGAAATTTATACAGATTTAGGCTTAGAGTATCGGGCTAATGAACTTTTACTTTTAGGAAGTAAATGGCTGGATCGAGATATTGATATCTATCGTCAAAAATTGTGGAAGTCTTTATGGAAAGGTGAAATTCATTTTTCGAGTTTGGTGGCGATCGCTTTACCTAGACAACTTTTGAAATTTTTAGCTAACTGGCATCGCCGATAAACTCCATAGCTTAATACTCAATGCCAAGCGATCGCATTTTTTCTTGCAACTCCCGTAAACTATCCTCGGCAAGTTCAGCTCGATTTAACAGTGCCTCAGCTTTCAAACGTTCTTGTTTAGCTTTCAAACGTTCTTGTTCAGCTTTTAGTCGCTCTTGTTCAGCTTTTAGTCGCTCTTGTTCAGCTTTTTGGCGTTCCTGCTCAGCTTTTAGTCGCTCTTGCTCGACTTTTTGGCGTTCCTGCTCAACTTTTTTGATTTCGATTCGAGCTGCTTCTTGAGGTGTAGGTAATAAACTGCCTTCCAAGGAAAAATAGCGTAATTGGCGATCGTGAATGCCTAGAAACAACCCCAACATTTCACTCCACATCCAACCTTGAGCATTTGGGATAATCGGTTTGTATTGATTCAAATCTAATCGAAATCCTGCGAATTCTAAGGTATCGGGGGAAAAATAGAAATATTCAGGTGTGTGAAACCTCTGGGCATACAAATCACGCTTTAAGGTGCGATCGACGTTGGCAGTAGAGTCAGATAATAGCTCAACGATCAAATCAGGATAGCGTCCATCTTCCTCCCAAACTACCCAAGAATTACGAGACTCTCTAGTGGTATTTTTAACTAGAAAAAAGTCGGGTCCGCGAAAGTCATGATTCTTTAATTGCTGACGACTGAAATAAATTGTGAGATTAGCGCCAATAAAAAAGTCGTCACGCTCTTGCCACAGCCATTCTAAACAGGTCACAAGTAATAGTAACTGCATATAATGCAAAGAACTTTCCATTTCAGGTTCATCACTCAAAAGTTTTTTAGCATCGGGCATTTGCATTTCTAGTTCGCGGGCGGTAATTGCAGCCATCTATCGCTCCTGTTGCAAGATTTAGGATATGGGCTCAGCCCAACACTGTCTAATTTAACATCATACCTTGGCTCCTAAGAGCATAGAACTACTGTCGGCGATGAATTTTTAGGTTAATTCTCCAAAAAAGACAAACTCTTCCACAACGCGACCGCCAATAATATGTTCTTGTAAGATTCTCTCGATTACAGGGATTGTGACAGAATGGTACCAAATGCGATCGGGATAAATTACTAAGATTGGACCATATTCACATACTCTGAGACAGTTGGCTTTAGTCCGAAATGTATGGGTTTCTAAATTCAATTCTTTTAAGCGTAACTTCAAATAATCCCAACTATCCAAACTTATCTGCTTATCACAACATATTGGTTTAGTTTGATCGGCACAAATGAATATATGTCTTTCAATTTTGTCTATGTTTAGCTTTTGAACCCTAGCTTTAAGGCACTCTTTGATCTTAACTGTACTCATTAGGGATATTTTTTTTGCTTACATTTTAGTTTAGGGGATAGTTTATGTATTTATTGCAGAGTTATTTTCTATTTTTAACTTTATTCCTTAAGTAAATGAATAGATTAAAACCAAAAATTAAAATAGAGGAAAATTAAGCGATCTAGTTTGAATTTCTTTAGATTAATATGATTAAGTAAATCTAGGTAAATTACTGAGCAAAAAATCTGCATGGATACTCAAACTAAAAGCCAAAGCAAAAAATGGCTAATCGCTGCAATTTTTATCGGTATTGGTGCCTTAGGATTTACGGCAATATATGCGATTACTAACTCAGGTAATAATAATAGTCAGCAAGCTGTAACTACGGAGCAACTAATCGCCGCTAAACCACAGCCTAAAATTAGTGCCTTGGGACGGTTAGAGCCAGAAGGAGAAGTAATCAAGGTAGCATCACCCTCGACTTTGGGAAGTTCTAGAATCGTGGATTTATTTGTAAAAGAAGGTGATACTGTACAAAAAGGACAGGTAATTGCTAAGTTAGATAGCTACGATCGCGTAAATGCTGAGTTGGCTCAGGCAAAAGCCAAAATTCCCGAACGGCAGAGCTTTTTAGAGCAGGTTAAATTAGGTGCTAAAACAGGGGACATAGAGGCGCAAAGGTCTAATCTGTTTGCCAAAAAAGCCAATGTATTGAGATTAGAGCAGGAATTAAATAGTGCAATTAGAGATGCTCAAAGGTACGAGTCATTGCTTCGAGATGGAGCTACTTCTGAATTTACCCGTGACAGCTTTGTAATTAAAGTCAAAACTTTTCGCGAACAATTAGCACAGGCAAAACAAGAATTAAATCAAGCTGAAGGTTTGCTCGATAGTATTCAAGAAGTGCGCCCAACGGATGTAACTATTGCTCAGTCTCAACTAGATGCCGCGATCGCTGATGTCAAACGTGCAGAAGTAGATGTAGCTTTATCCGAGGTCAGAGCGCCGATTACAGGGCAAGTTCTGAAAATTTACGCTAAACCTGGTGAAACCGTTGGTACTGATGGCGTAATTGAAATTGGCAATACCAAACAAATGTATGTGGTGGCTGAAGTTTATGAAACTGACATTGGTAAAGTAAAAGTCGGACAAAAAGCTAATATTATTAGCGAAGTCTTAGACGGTGAAATTACTGGGACTGTAGATCGAATTGGCTTAAAAATTGCCAAAAATGATGTTTTAGGAACCGATCCCGCCGCCAAGACTGACGTGAGAGTGATAGAGGTTAAAATTCGCCTTGATGATAGCTCTAAGGTTTCAAATCTTACTAATCTTCAAGTTAAAGTCACGATTGATAGCTAAATTTAGACTTAATTTTTTACTAACTTTGTAAATACGGCACTAAGACAAGTTGATATTGAGATTCAAACGCTTCTTTTTTATACTCAAGACTCCAGAGTTCAAGGGTACAAGGATCGTTTTGTTGAGCGGGAATAATCTCAAGATGAAATTGCTTGGCTTTGGTATCAACTGTTATCACTACATCTTGGACTGCCCCAATTTGGCGGCGATCTAGGGCTACGGCAATACGCAGAAAGGGATTAATTTCATCGACAAACTGACGGTAATATTTATTTGTGAGTCGCCGATAATTTTCATGCTTTTTCTTGGGTTCGCTGCGGCGGTGGTATCGGGCTAGATTGGCGATCGCTTCGATTTGTGCCTCGGTATAGCCTAAAAGTTCGCCATTCCGAATTAGGTAGTAAGAATGTTTGTGATGAGAAGAATGACTGATGTAACAACCTGAGTTGTGCAAAATTGCCGCCGTTTTTAGCAGTCCTCGTTCCTGATCGCCCCAATTGTGCAGAATACCTTGACTTTGATCGAAAAGACTTAATGCTAGACGAGCAACTTGTTTACCATAGTCTAAGTCTACGCCATACTTTTGTGCCAGTTTAATCACACTGCGATCGCGGACTGAGCCTTGATATTGCAGGCGATCGGCAATTAAACCCTGCTCGATCATCCAGTTGACAATTAAGCCTTCACGGAGCGATCGCTGGCAAAATATCAATTTAGGTGCATTTAATAATCGCATTGCCTCGCATAAAATCATGGCTCCCGCTAAAACGATTTCTCCCCGCTTCTCTTTTGCTAAGACAGTACGTTGTGCCAGATTCATCTGCTTCAGTTGCAAGACTACGTTTTCGACATCGGCAAATGTTACTTCGTACCCCTGTAAAGGTTCGGGAATAGTGCCTAGAGTTTGCTTGGCATGGATTAGGGCTACAGCTTCAATACTGCCAGAGGTGCCAATTAGCCTGACTGGCTCTGTGCTAAGAGAGTTTTTGATCTCATCCGTAGGGCGTTCTAGCATTCCGCGAATGTATACTTGTAATTTTTCAAACTCGCGATCGCTAATAGGATCTGTAGTAACATACAAATCGCTTAGGCGGACTGCTCCCACTTTGGTACTGCTGAGATAGTCGGGATCGTGCCCATTGCCTAATATTAGTTCGGTCGAGCCGCCGCCAATGTCGATAATGACGTGAGATTGATTATTTAGTTCTAGGGCAGATAATACTCCTAAATAAATTCTGCGAGCTTCTTCTTGTCCAGAAATTAAATCTACAACTATTCCTAGCTTTTCTTCGATCTTGGTAATAAAGTTTTGCCCGTTGGGAGCCTCTCGGACGGCACTGGTAGCAACTGTAATAACTTCTTCAACATTTAAGCTACGACTAATTTCTTGACATCGGGCTAATGCTTTAAGCGATCGCTCCATTGCTTCTTCAGTCAGCATTCCCGTTTTAGCACACCGTTCACCTAAGCGTACAGTTGCTTTTTCTGTAGCAATTACATAAAAGCTGGGTAAACTTGCTTCTACTCTTACTACTACCATGTGAATGGAGTTGGTGCCGATATCTATGGCGGCGATAATACGATCGGGCACTGCGTCAGTCATTGTCAGTCATTTTTTAATTTTTGGAGGAAGCTCTATTTTAAGGGCGCAAGTATCATTCTTAGTATTTTGTCTGGAATATCCTCTGTAGCGATCGCTCAATAAGTAATTCAATAGATCTTTAATAACTTCTAATGATTACATGTAAAGTTTGTGTGGATTTTGAATTATTGCGTTTAGATTGTGACAGCAACTTTACCTACTTCTGTTAATGGTTTTGATATGGTTTTTCCATCTTCTTGTAATACTTCTAGATATAGTTCTATCGCTTCTTTAATATTCTCCTGAACTTCTGCAAAGCTATTTCCAATGCTTATACAGCCAGGTAGATCGGGAATGTAAGCACCCCAGTTTGTTTCACCACGTTCATGGATGACTGCGTATTCAATCATTACTTTCTCCTAATTT
The DNA here is from genome assembly GCA_964560035.1 of uncultured Synechococcus sp. Classification (GTDB taxonomy): domain Bacteria; phylum Cyanobacteriota; class Cyanobacteriia; order Pseudanabaenales; family Pseudanabaenaceae; genus PCC-7502. The sequence goes on along the minus strand of CAZLKI010000084.1, from coordinate 3,884 downwards.
TGCCTGTTTCCAAATTGAACATTAATCATTAATCGCACTTATGGTGCAGTTCGCCAATAGGTTAGAAGTCCAGTATCGCTGTCCAGTTGAGCTTCAGCCCCGATTACTAAAGGAACGTTAGTGCCATCATGCCCGAAGGGTAAATCTACAACTATGGGAATATCTAAATCTTCTAGGCGATCGCGCCACACTTCTTCCATCGATAAACTGGGATCATTAGGTGATGGTTCCGAACGGCTAAACCGACCGAGGGCAATACCTTTCACTTTTTTTAATAGTCCTAACATTCGCCATTTTGTTAACATCCGATCGACTTTATAGGGCGACTCTGCCACATCTTCTAAAGCTAAAATTACATTCTCTAAATCAGGAAATGCCGATGTGCCGATTAAGTGTGTGGCGATATTAAGATTTCCTGCTAACAATACACCAGTTGCTTTACCCTTGCCCCAGCCGGTTCCTGCTAAATTAATAGTCTCGGTTTTGCCTTCTAGCCAATCAAATAACTTTTCATTCGACCAATCGGGTTCGGAGGCAAGTGTTGTAAGTACCGAGCCATGCATACTAGCAACACCAAGATTCGTGGCTGTACCCCACAGCAAGGCAGTAATGTCAGAAAATCCAATTAGCCATTTCGGAGGATGGTTAGGATTTTGCAATTCTGGCCAAGCTAGTCTTTCATCTAGTTTTTCAAGGAGTCTAGTGCAACCATAGCCACCTCTGGCAGTAATAATTGCCACACATTCAGGATCGTGCCAAGCATCTAAAAATTGTTGTAGGCGATCGCCGTCCGACCCTGCTAAATACCCCCAATTGTGATAAATATTTTCTGGGACTTGGACTTTATAGCCACGACTGCGCCAAATTTCCAGCCCTTGTTCAAATCGTTCGGGTTCCCTTAAAGCCCCACTGGGAGCAATTACACAAACTTTCTGTCCCAATCTTAATCCTGAATTTAAAGGCGGTGGCATTAATAATGGTTGCATAGGAACATAATTTACTAAGCAGTTTGATAAAATGCAATACTAATTATCTACCATAGATCTTAAGCAGATCTTACTGTAAGCATTTTTCTGGAATTGTAAAATGAATCTGGCAAAACGAGTTGGTCAAGTTACGCCTTCTTTGACATTAGCAATTGATGCCAAGGCAAAAGCTTTACGGGCAAGTGGAATCGATGTATGTAGCTTTGCGGCGGGCGAACCAGATTTTGATACTCCCACGCATATTAAAGAAGCAGCTAAACTAGCCTTAGATCAAGGTAAAACCAAATATACCGTGGCTTCAGGAATTATCGAACTCAAGCAGGCGATCGCCGCCAAACTACTCCGAGATAACCAATTAAGCTATGCCCCAGACCAAATTATTGTCACTAATGGCGGTAAACATTCACTTTATAACTTGATGATGGCTTTGCTTGATGAAGGGGATGAAGTAATAATTCCCGTCCCGTTTTGGGTGAGCTATCCAGAAATGGTGAAGCTGGCACAAGGAAAACCCGTATTTATCATGACCTCGGAAGCTAATGGCTATAAAATCACTCCCGAACAACTAGAAGCAGCAATTACGCCTCGGACTAAACTATTTGTTCTGAATTCACCTTCAAATCCTACGGGCATGGTCTACAGCCAAATGGAGATCAGAGCCTTAGCTGAGGTTTTATTACGTCACGAACAGGTTTTAGTGGTTTCCGATGAAATATACGAAAAGATTATCTACGATGGTGTCCAGCACTTTAGTATAGGTGCCGTTAGCCCCGAAATATACGATCGCACGATTATTAGTAGCGGTTTTGCCAAAGCTTATGCGATGACAGGCTGGCGTGTGGGTTATTTAGCTGGGAAAAAAGAAATTATTAAAGCCGCAACTTCAATCCAAGGACATAGCACCTCTAATGTTTGTACCTTTGCTCAATATGGAGCGATCGCTGCCCTAAATGAATCCCAAGACTGTGTAGAAGAAATGCGGTTATCTTTTGTGACTAAACGGGAAGTCATGTATCAAGGGCTGATGCAAATTCCGAAGCTAACTTGTTTAAAACCCGATGGAGCTTTTTATCTATTTCTCAATATTACCCAACTAGGTTTGACTTCGATGGAGTTTGGAGAAAGACTTCTAGAACAACAACAAGTAGCGATAATTCCTGGTATCGCCTTTGGTGTGGATACTAACGTCAGACTTTCCTATGCGACGGATATTGAGACGATTAAAAAAGGCTGCGATCGCCTTAGTAAATTCGTGCAGTCCCTCAATTAACCTTTTGGTAAATCATTGGTAAATACTTAACATGACCGCAATAATTATTCCCTTAGAGTTCGCTCCTTTGACGCTGCGATCAGATCCTGAAGAAATCATTACTAACGAGCAGGCAGATGAGCAGTTTTTTGAACTCTGCCAAGCAAATCGAGATTTACGGATAGAGCGTAATGCTAAAGGAGAAATAATTTTTATGCCACCCACGGGCACAGAGACTGGAAATCGCAATTTTAGGGTAATTCAGCAATTAGCAAATTGGACGGATGCTGATGGAACTGGAATCGGATTTGATTCTAGTACTGGTTTTACTTTGCCGAATGGTGCGAAGCGATCTCCCGATGCCTCATGGATACAGCTTTCTCGCTGGCAATCTCTCACTTTTGAACAACAAGTTAAGTTTGCGCCTATTTGTCCAGATTTTGTGGTGGAATTGCGTTCTGCTAGCGATCGCCTCTCGGATTTACAGGAAAAAATGGCAGAGTATATCCAAAATGGCTCTGGTTTGGGATGGCTGATAGATCGCACTAATAAGAAAGTTTATATCTATCGCTCTCAATCCCAAGTGGAATGTTTGAATAATCCTCAGACGATTGATGCATCTCCAGATCTAAATGGATTTATTTTGAACTTAGGAAAGATTTGGTAGTTGTCGAGTAATAAGTGGTTCCTAAAATTTTGCGAATGCGATCGATTGAATATAGCAATTCTCCTGATTGGAAAAATTAGTAAAATCCAAAGCTGCTCCAGATCAGTTTAAATCTGCAATGAAGTAGTAAAAAGCTGATCTAAAGTAGTCTAAACCTGTAACAAAGTAGTAAAAAGGTAATCTAAAATAGCTTAAGATTGCAACAAAGTAATAAACAATTTATCTAAAGCAGTTCAAACCTTTAACAAAGTAGTAAAAAAGTAACATAAAGTAGTTTAGATTTTCAATAAAGCAGAAAAAATTTAATATAAAGTGATTTAAATATACGGTAAAGTAATAAAAACTTAATATAAATTAGTCTAGACCTTTAACAAAGTAACTTAAAATAGTTTAAGTCTGCAACGAAGCAATAGAAAATTAATATAACGTAGTTTAGACCTTTGATAAAGTAGTAAAAAAATAATTTAATGTAGCTTGAACTTACAACAAAGTAATTCAAATATAGTTTAAGTCTGCAACGAAGCAATAGAAAATTAATATAAAGCAGATTAAACCTGTAACGAGACAGTAAAAAGTTGATTCAGATCAGCTTAAATTCATAATTAAAATTGCTGAATTGACTACCATAGGTTCAGTTGTGGGCTTTTTTGTATGTACAATTAATTCAAAATGGCTAAGGTTATCACGATCTGGATATTTAAATTTTATCGGAAAATGCTATGGCATCAGAAACGAAGAAACCATTTCTAGATGAATGGTTAATCTTTGGCATGATTTTTGGTGGGGCGGCGATCGCCTTCAATCTTATCAATCTTATTTTCTTCCCGAAGAAGTCTTGTGGATGTGGTTCAGAAGCTAAAAGTTATACTGGGTCTATGAATCGCGCTCAACAGGCATATTTTCTTGAAAGAATAACTTTTACAAATTCCATCAATTCAGAGGCTGGGATTCCTCTAGAAACCGATAGATATAAGTATTACTC
>CAZLKI010000083.1:0-10898 GCA_964560035.1 uncultured Synechococcus sp. | reverse complement strand
TGCGATCGCCCGATGGTTTTAATTTGTGGAGATTTGGCTTTTTATCACGATCTAAATGGCTTAATGACAGTTAAGAAATATGGAATTAAACTAACAGTAATCTTATTAAATAATGATGGTGGCGGTATTTTTAATATGTTACCGATCGCTAAACTCAATCCACCCTTTGAGGAGTTTTTTGGCACTGCTCACGGTTTGGATTTTGCGCCTATTGTTACAGCTTACGGCTGTGATTATATACAGATTAAAGATTGGCAACATTTCCAAGAATCTGTATTAGATTCATTACAAACTCAAGGCACTCAAGTATTAGAAATAAAAAGCGATCGCCAACTAAATAATCAATTGCATCAACAATTTTGGGAATTTATGACATCCATAGTTAATGGGACTTAATGCCTAACTTTTCTAAATGTGTAATCATTAGTACAATATTTCTATAGATAATTGTCAAAAAGGTCATAATGTCTGAGATAGAGTGCATACCACTAGGAATAGGACAAAATGGGGAAGGAGTATGCCTCGATTTACGGCTGGGACATTATCACTTTTTGCTAGATTGTGGATTAAAGGATTTATCTTCACTTAAAGCTTTATCAAAGCATCACACTTGGTCGGGTGTATTCTGTAGTCATGCTCACGCCGATCATAGTAGAGGAATACCAGAATTACAGGCGATCTCCCCTGATTTAAGAATTTTCACTACCGAAGTTACAGCCTGTTTACTTCCCTTAACTTCTCCTAATACTTCAATTCTTTCTTCGATCTTTCCCTTCCTATCTCCTTTAAAGTATGGAGAGACTTCAGAAATAGAACCTAATTTATTTATCAAACTTTTACCTGCGGGACATTTACCCGGGGCTGCTAGTATTTGGTTAACTTACGCGGGCGATCGTGACTACAACGTCTTATACACGGGTGATTTCCTAATTTCTAATTCTCGGCTCGTACAGGGGCTGAAATTAGAACAATTTCGAGGTTCTAATCTAGATGTTTTGATTATTGAAGGTAGTTTTGGTACCATTAAGCATCCCCATCGCCGTACCCAAGAGCATAATTTAATTCAACAAATTAATCAGGCGATCGCCCTTGGATATTCAGTTCTATTTCCCGTGCCTAAAGTGGGAATTGGTCAAGAAATTCTCATGCTTCTCCGCAGTCATCACGCTTTTACAGGTAAAGACCTAGATATATGGATTGATGCAGGTATAGGAAAAGGATGCGATTTATATATGGAGTTACTTTCATATCTTCCATCATCAGTTCAAAACTTTTCTCAACACCAGTCTTTATTTTGGGATAATCGGATCTGTCCGCGAATTCAGCCCCTCGAACTAATCAATTCGTCTCAATCTCCTTCTATCATTTTGGTCGATCGAGATACAGACTGGCAGGATAATCCTAATTTAGCGTTTAATTTAAGAGATAATCCTTATCTAATATTTATTCCAGATCGAGAAACAAAATTAAAAACCGAACTTATAGAGAAAAATATTTCCTTCGTTACCTATCTTTTAGCCGAGCATTGTGATGTGGCAGGGACGACTCAATTAATTCATAACCTTAAGCCTCAGCACATTGTCTTTATGCATGGGGATTCTAACTATTTAGCAGATTTGGCAAACTTAGATGAGCTTAGTAATAAATATCATATCCATTGCCCTGCGATCGGAATACCTTTAGAACTACCGTTAAGAGATTCTTTTCACCTATTAAATCATGGATCGAATCTAAATCAATTATCTCCATATACAGGTGAACTTGCTGAGTTAAATTCAGCTATTATGCTAACTCTACCCATAGAAGTTACCAGCGATTCTAGATGGTTTAATTTTTCGGATACTGGCTTGATTGAAGCAAAATGGCAAGGCGAAGATCTATTGATTAGAGGAGTTACGCAAAGAGAATTATTAAACGAGCAATCTGAAGAGAACGATATAGCTTCTTGTCAAAGTTGCCGTTTTTATATAGGTCAACGCTGCCTAAATCGTTCATCACCACTATCTGGATTAAAAGTTAGCTTTGATGGATATTGCCTTAGGTTTGAGAAGATTCCACAAGAATATTAATAATATTGGGTAATTCGCAGACTCAATAAAGGTTATGAATTTTATATTCAAGCTCCAGAATCATTCATCTATTTTTCTTTTCGATCTTTAATATTGCTTGTATGCCTCACTGTTGCAACTTCTTAAATTCCAAATATTTATATTTTCAAAAATACTTCCTGAAGTCCTTTCTAAAATGCGATCGCTTTGATTCTCAGTACACAACTCCTAAACTTTACGATAGAATTATGAACAAGCGCAAGAATTAAGTGCAAGAACCAGTGCAGGGAAAAATAATGACAGCAATAACCGCACAAGAACTAGAAATACAGATGCCCGATGCGACAAAGCTCTATAGTGATGAACCCGAAATGGAAAGCTCTTTGCATTATATGCAGTTGTTATTATTGGTAACTTGCTTAGAGTGGGCGTGGCAAGAACGTAATGACTTTTTTATTGGTGCAAACTTAACCATCTATTTCAGCCGTCAGCAACTAAAAAACCGAGACTTTCGCGGACCTGATTTTTTCCTAGTTAAAAACACAATCAAAGCTCCCCGTAACTCATGGGTAGTATGGGAAGAAAACGGACAATATCCCGACCTAATCATCGAGCTTCTATCAGACTCGACCGCAAATATCGATCGCACGCTAAAACGAGACTTATATGCAGACAGATTTCACACACCAGAATATTTTTACTTTTCACCCTACACTTTAGAATTTGCAGGATTTCGGTTAGATATTAATCGCTATAAACCAATTAGTCCAAATCCTCAAGGCTGGATGTGGAGCGAAGTAATGGGCTTATTTTTGGGCATTCATGAGGGACAATTGCGGTATTTCTCCTTAGAAGGAGTTTTGTTGTTGACCCCACAAGAGGTTGCCCACAATGAGATGCAAAAAGCCAAACAAGAAAAGCAAAAAGCCGATCTGGAAAAGCAAAAAGCCGATCTGGAAAAGCAAAAAGCCGACTTGGAAAAACATAAAGCCGATCTGGAAAAACATAAAGCCGACCTAGAAAAGCAAAAAGCCGATCGACAGTTAATACGTGCCGATCGAGCCGAAGCTAGGGTACAAGAATTAGAGGCAAAAATGCGATCGCTTGGTATTAACTATGACTAATTGATTCCACTAATTGATTTCAAAGTATCAGAAGATATATCACAAAAGAATTCTGAAAATTAAGAAGTTTTTCTCTGAAGTTGAAAAGGCGATCGTTTAACTTGTTAAAACAAAAATTAAATTATAGTTGCAGGCACAGTCTATTAAATTAGTTAGGTAGATTTACCCGATTAACTGGTCGAGATTCAGGAACTCCATTTAAGATATTGAAGCGTATTCCTACTTGGCTGCCACCATTGGCTAAAGCAGAAATTCCTTGTAAACCATAGTCACCACTAGAGTTAGTGAAATAAAGATCAAGGGCATATACAGAATTACCATTGGGAATTAATTGCCGCACACCAATATTATAGATTCCCGTTTTACCTTGGAGGGGAAATGATTGAAATCCACTACCTGAAAATGAAGCTTGAATCTGATTGTTACCAAATAAAATCGGCGTATATTCTCCAATTAATTCCGTGTTTTCGGCAACTTTGACGCGGGCACCCAAGGTCAGAGCCAAAATATTATCTATGCCTTGAAATTCGGCAGGAATAATTATTTTAGGTGTTGCCATAAGATTTACCCCCCAATTATCGATCCGATAGCTAGTAGGTAGGTCAGCATAAATAGACAGAGCATTCTCTAAATCTCGGTTTTTAGCCCCATTTAAAATTATTCCAAGTCCTATAGCTGAGGAGTAGGAATAATCTATACCCTCGTCCTGGATTAATGCCAATCGTGCCGTAATTGAATTTTCAATCGGGATACCTGCATCATTATTATTGCTATAGTTCACAGCCAGTTCTAAGTCATCTAAAATTCCGAATCTAACGGTTGGATTAATCCTGCCATTTGTCCCGAAAGCTAACTGATATAAAATGCTATTGATGGGTAGTACGGCACTAGGTAATCCGTTTAAGTTAGTAAAAAAGGCGGAGGCGGTGGGATAAGTCGCTCGCTTCTCAATTTCATAGCTTCCTGTCAGATCGGGTAAGAATGTAAACTGGGCACCGATCGCATACTCGCCATTTGGTTGTACTAATAAATTAGATGGGGCAGATGCACTGGGTCCAAAGCGGTTGGTGGCATAAATACTGGCGGCAAGACGACTATTTGGAGCATATTGTAAGCCAATATTCCAGACGGCTCTACGTACGAATAAAGAATTATCAGATACCCCTACGGAGTTTTTCCCCGTAAAAACAGGTGTAATGTCGGCAGCAAATTGTAACTTAGGTGTGATTAGATAATTAATCCCAATGCCAATCCCAGCTACAGTTCCGTAATAATCGAGGCGATCGCCATCAAATCCGACATTTTGATTGACTAATGCACTCGTGCGGCCCACTGTAGTTCTAGCGGCAATACTGCTAGGAAAAAAGCTAACTTGAGGATTGAGGTTTAGAGTTAACTGATTATTTACTTTATAAGATAACGGTAAAGCCAAACTAAAGTAAGGAGTGCTATCTTTTGCCTCAAACTCATTAGTTGTTTGGGCACCGTTAAAAGTAGGACTGGGAACTAGAGTAGAAAAGAAAATAGCACGCCCACCGCGAGTAAATGCACCCGGAAATGGTGAAGAAAGTTCAGCACTAAAGACTGCCGCCGCCGTTAAGTCGTTCTCTTCTAAATATTTCCATTTGACGGTGATAGGAATATTGCCATAGAAAAGTTGAAGCGCACTAGAGGAGCGAACCAGATTTGAAAAGATCGTATCATCTTTTCCTGCTGCATCGACGCTGATTTGGACGTTATCAGTGATGCCATAGACAAAGCCAATATTTGTATCATTACTGCGATTGGAATCCCCACGAAAATCTAAAGGGTTATTAAATGACGTGCCTGAAAACCGAAAGACAAATTCTTGTTGCTTCAGCGTGTAAGCGGTTTCAAATCCGAATAGTCTGAACATCGGACGTTGTAATGGCGAAAGATTCTTCGGTTTTGAATCGGATTCGTTTGCTACTTGAAATTTGATTGTTTCGGGAAGTGAGTTAGTGGGATTAGCTTTATCTCTATCCGTTTTTAAGTCGTTAGCAGTGTCGGAAAGGTTCTTTTGGGGAGTCGATGGTAGTGGTTGATTTGTGAGTTCTGGGAAAAAATTACTCTTAGGAATTTCGATGAATGGCTGATTTTGGGGTTGAATCTTAGGCTGCGTCTGAGCGATCGCCCCAGGGATAAATGTAGGAATAACCGAGCCTATAAATCCCATAATTGTTGGGATAAAAATTCTTGATAGACCACTACGGGCTGCAGTTGTAATTTTCATTATTTATTCCTTAAACTCCTCATCACACTTCTCAAAATATACTCCTGAAAGATGCATTGTGACAACCAAGTTGATAATTTTAGATGTTTAATTTTTTCAATCGTCTAATGCAAAGCTAATATAGCAGAAAAGTTTGGGTGGTTGTCTTGGGAAATTTCATCATTTTGGCACTTGTAGTTATTACTCAAGTTGCAGGTAATCTAGCTTTAAGTCGAGGAATTAAAGAATTGGGGGCGATCGATAGTATCAATCCTCTAGTTTTATGGGGATTTGGTTGGCAGATTGTTAATAGTCCTTGGATTTGGTTGGCTATGATTTTTTTAGTAGGTTCTTTGATTTTTTATTTAGTGGCTTTATCGCGGTTAGAGTTGAGTTATGTTTTACCGTTGATTGCTTCTAACTATGTGTTGACAACTTTGGCAGCTTGGTTGATTTTAGGCGATCGCGTGTCTATAACTCGGTGGATTGGAACGCTATTAATTACCTGTGGGGTGATGTTGGTGGGATTAGTCGATCGCAAAAATCCCAATCGCAAGGAAAAATTAACACCACCAAAAGCATAAGTCCTAGAAATCATTCTTAAAATCATTAAATAAATTCTTTAAAATCAGGTTATTCTAGATCCTTAGCTCAATTTTCTTCTCAAAATTTTTTACTCAATCTTAATCAAGTGCAGCAACTAAGAATGCAGCAAGATCAAATTATCTCCCTCGAAATTACCGATCTATCGGATAGTGGGGATGGGGTCGGTCGCTATCAAGATATAGCTATATTTGTGGCGGATACTGTCCCCGGCGATCGCGTTGAAGCAAAACTTACATACGTTAAACCCAATTTTGCCCATGCCCGACTGGAAAAAGTCTTAACCCCATCTCCACATCGAGTGCGTTCTAGTTGTATTGTGGCGGATAAGTGTGGTGGTTGTCAGTGGCAAGTTGTCAGTTATGAATATCAATTATTATCCAAACAAAATCAAGTAGTTCAAGCCCTACAAAGAATTGGTGGATTTTCTCTTGGTCAGATCGATGAAGTGATGACAGATATTATTCCCGCACCCGATCCTTTGCAATATCGCAATAAGGTTTCCTATCCTTTGGGCATGGATCGCGATCGCGGTGAGAACAAAATTAAAATTGGCTATTATCAAAAACGCAGTCATAAAATTGTCAATATCAATCAATGTCCCGTCCAAGATCAACGTCTAGATCCATTTTTGGCAGGGTTAAAGCGCGATATTCGCAAACGGGAATGGCAAATTTATGATGAAAATACGCACCGAGGTTTACTACGGCACATTAGCTTGAGAATTGGCAGAAATACGGGTGAAATTCTTTTAACCTTGGTGACAAAGGATTGGGATGTGCCCAAATTGGAGTTACAAGCACCTTTATGGTTAGAAGCCTACCCAAACTTAGTTGGAGTTATGTTAAACCGCAACAGCGATCGCACTAATACGATCTTAGGTGAAGAAACGCGGTGTATTGCTGGACGGGATTATATTGAAGAAATATTTGCAGGATTAAAATTTCAATTGCGAGCAGATACATTTTTTCAAGTTTATACCGAACAGGCAGAAGTATTAGTTAACTTAATTCAAAGAGAACTACAACTGCAAAAAACCGAAACTATCGTCGATGCCTATGCCGGAATTGGAACTTTAACACTACCTCTATCCAAAAAAGTAAAACAGGCGATCGCCCTCGAAATTCAACCCCAAGCCACAGCCCAAGCCGAAGAAAATGCCAAACTAAATGGGATTCGTAATGTCATATTTCATACGGGTACGGTTGAAGCCTTGTTACCGCAGCTAGAGCTTACTCCCGATGTCATGCTTTTAGATCCGCCGCGTAAAGGTTGTCATCCCGATGCGATCGCCTATTTGTGTAAATCAGAAATTCCCCGTTTAGTTTATGTCAGTTGCAATCCCGCGACCTTAGCTCGAGATTTGCAGTTATTAGTGAACCAAGGCAATTATAAAATTACCAGAATGCAGCCTTTAGACTTCTTTCCTCAAACTGCCCATGTGGAATGTGTCGTGTTTTTAACTAAAAACCAAGCTACGATCCAGAATGATTAGATTTTTCATAATTTAGATTTTTGGATAGCCGAGTTGGTCAATCTAGTTTCTCTAGTTCTGGTTCGGTTGTTTTAGGCGATCGGGTAGGAGATTTGCGATCGCTGCGGCGTTTACCACCTGCCATTTCATATTCAGAAGAATCAGGACCATAAAAAGCTCTAAATCCACTGCGGGCGCGAGTTACTAAATCGTTAACGGTACTTGCCTGAATATCACGAGAATTTACCATATCGGCATAGGCTAATCTGGCTCGATCGGCTGCTTCTATTTCGGTGGTGAGTTTTTCTAATTCCAACTTAAATGTTTCTAGGGTCATAGTGCCAAATTGAAAATCAGGATTCATTTCCCACGCAATTACAACCTGTCGAGCTTTAGATAATACTGGATCGATACTTACTTTTGCCATGATGATAATTCTTGATAGTTTAAGTTAGATTCTAACAAATTTAAGTTCAATAATATATTGACACCCTTGAACTGCTAATCTAAAAATTAAACTTATAAATTAGATTTAGATTATCTAAAAGTAGTTTGTATTAAATATATTTAGAAATATATCTTTGAGAATTAATTTAAACTATCTAAGATAGAATTGGAAATAACTATTTGGATTTTGATTTGATTTTTATAAATATATCCAAGCAAATTATTTTATTTTAATCAGGCGATCGTAATTTTTGAATTTGCTCTAATGATAATCTTGTGAGTTAAACTACTAACTCTATATTTTTGTAGGCATTCCTAAAATATCTTCAATTCGGGGCATTTGATCGAGGGGAATGATTCCTTCTTCAAGAAAACCTTCGATTTGATCGAAGTTGAGATATCGATACAGATCGTTAGCAAAAGGATTGATTTTAGTGGTGGCGATCGCCAAGTATTCTTCTACAGTGGGAATACGTCCTAAAAGCGAACATACGGCTGCGAGTTCGGCTGAACCCAAATATACCCTAGCTCCTTTACCCATCCGATTATTAAAGTTGCGAGTCGAAGTGGAAAATACGGTCGTATTATCGCCAACCCTTGCCTGATTGCCCATACATAACGAGCATCCGGGCATTTCTGTTCTGGCACCTGCTAAACCAAAGGTACTATAAACGCCTTCCTGTTTGAGTTGATATTCATCCATTCTTGTAGGCGGACAAATCCAAAGTCTGACGCTGGCAGGAGGTTCATTTTCTAAAACCTTAGCAGCAGCGCGATAGTGACCGATGTTAGTCATGCAAGAACCGATAAATACCTCCTGAACTGGATCGCCAGCGACTTCAGATAGTAACTTTACATTATCTGGGTCATTCGGAGCCGCGACAATTGGTTCTGTAATCTCGTTCAAGTTAATTTCAATTATGGCAGCATATTCAGCATCAGGATCGGCTTCTAAGAGTATGGGATTATCCAGCCATGCCTGCATTTTAGCCATGCGGCGGGTAAGAGTTTTGGCATCTTCATATCCTCTCGCAATCATGTTTTGCATTAAAGCAATATTGGAACGTAAATATTCGGCGATCGGTTCCTTATCTAACTTTACTGTGCAACCTGAGGACGATCGCTCGGCTGAGGCATCAGAGAGTTCAAAAGCTTGTTCGACTTTCAGATGAGGTAGTCCTTCGATTTCTAAAATTTTACCTGAGAAGATATTCTTTTTATGCTCTTTGGCAACTGTGAGCATTCCTTTTTGAATGGCAACGTAGGCGATCGCATTCACCAAGTCCCGTAATGTCACTCCTGCTTGCATTTCACCCGTAAACTTAACCAAAACCGATTCGGGCATATCTAAGGGCATAACTCCCAAAGCGGCGGCAAAGGCGACTAAACCCGATCCCGCAGGAAAAGAGATGCCAATGGGAAATCTAGTATGTGAATCCCCTCCCGTACCAACGGTATCAGGCAGTAGCATCCGATTGAGCCAAGAGTGAATAATGCCATCGCCCGGACGCAGAGCAACTCCACCACGTTCTGAAAAGAAAGCAGGAAGTTCTCTATGGGTTTTGATATCTACAGGCTTAGGATAGGCGGCAGTATGACAGAAGCTTTGTAAGACCAAATCGGCACTAAATCCCAAACAGGCAAGCTCTTGAAGTTCATCACGAGTCATGGGTCCTGTGGTATCTTGAGAGCCAACAGTTGTAGTAATCGGTTCGCAGGCTGTCCCCGGTCTAATTCCTTTGACTCCGCAGGCTTTGCCAACCATTTTTTGAGCCAGAGTAAAGCCTTTTCCCGAATCTTCGGGATGAACTGGACGAATGAAAACATCATTAGATTGCAATCCTAGAGCATGACGAGTGCGATCGCTTAAACTTCTACCAATAATTAAAGGAATTCTTCCTCCTGCCTTGACTTCATCGGCAATGGTTATAGGAGCAAGTGTAAAGGTGCTAAGAGTCTCTCCTGTGAGCTTATTAACTATTTTGCCTTCGTAGGGATGGATGTCGATAATCATTCCTGTTTCGAGGTTAGTCACATCACATTGAATCGGTAAAGCACCCGCATCTTCGGCAGTATTAAAGAAAATCGGGGCGATCGCTCCACCCAAAATTACGCCGCCCGCTCTTTTATTAGGTGTAAACGGAATATCGCGTCCAATATGCCAGAGTACCGAGTTAATAGCTGATTTACGCGAAGAACCAGTTCCCACCACATCACCCACATAGGCAAGGGGATAACCTAATTTTTTTAGTTCTTCAATAGTTTTTAAGCCATCAGGCATCTTACTTTCCAACATACTCAGCGCATGGAGCGGAATATCTGGGCGAGAGAATGCCTGTGAAGCGGGAGATAGATCGTCTGTATTGGTTTCCCCTGCCACCTTAAACACGGTTACTGTAATCTTTTCGGCTAGTGACGATCTATCGGTAAACCATGTGGCATCTGCCCACGCATCTATTACTTGTTTCGCGTAGGAATTAGTTTTGGATAATTCTAAAACTTGGTTAAAAGCATCAAATACTAATAGGGTTTTGCTCAAAGCCTTAGCTGCCAACTCTCCAAGGGTTTCACTCTCAAGTAAATCGATTAGAGAATGTACATTATATCCACCCACCATTGTTCCTAAAAGTTCCACCGCCCGAGAGGTTGAAATGAGTGGTGAATGGAGTTCGCCCTTAGCTATGCCTGTAAGAAATCCTGCTTTAACATAGGCACTAGGATCGACACCCGGTGATATGCGATCGCTTAGTAATTCTAATAAAAATGCATCTTCAACGGGTTCTTCTCTGGATTCTTCGCTTGGATTTTGGAGAAGTTCGCACAGTTGAGAGGTTTGTTGAGGTGTAAGCGGTAAGGGGGGAATTCCTAACTGAAGGCGATCGCTAACATGATTACGGTAGGCTGATAACATAGGCTGATAACATCAATGCAAATTTGAAAACTCTAATAATTCCATATTAGTACTGTTT
>CAZLKI010000082.1:0-10932 GCA_964560035.1 uncultured Synechococcus sp. | reverse complement strand
CCGTTATGCGACCTAATCAAGACAATGAAACTAAGTTTAATTGGATCCTATATAATATCGTTTAGTGTTCTGCTCATGTTTTTGGGTGGAACTGGGGTTATCAATGACAATATTGGGCTGTTTGGTTTAGGTATCACTACAATCGGCAATGTTTTTTGCTGGATAATTCCTAGATTTCAGGGTGAATCGAAACCGCCAACCAGTTTTGTTGACGATGATCGATAAGTAAGTAAAGTACTTTTATAGCTAATATGGAGTGCTATGACAGAATTACTAGAACGGGTAATAGCTGAATTGAAAATTTTACCCTCAGGATCTCAGGATGCAATAGCCGCGATAATCTTAGAAGAGCTTGAAGATGAACAACAGTGGAATAAGACATTTTCTGATTCACCAGATGTTCTTGCACAACTTGCATCTACAGCAATGGCTGATTACCATATGGGCAAAACCACAGAACTCGACCCCGAAATATTGTGAAGTCACGCATTACTTCTCAGTTCCATAAATTATTTGGTGATTTACCTGAACATGTTCAAGAAAAAGCACGAACCGCATATCGTCAGTTCAGTAAAGACCCAAACCATCCTAGTCTACGTTTTAAGAAACTGCATCCAGAGTTACCAATTTATTCCGTCCGCATTAGCAAGAACTACCGAGCAGTTGGTCAACTAGATGGAGATACTATAATTTGGTTTTGGATTGGTTCGCACGAAATCTATGACAGGTTGCTAAAACAGTTCTAGCAAGAAGCATAACAAATCACTGCACCCGACCTTAGACTATTTGCTATACCCTCTAAGTTATTGATAAATATGGATTGCGGATAGATGCGATCGAAGGCGGTATTGTCAGAATTGAAGCATTATGATCGCATTAGGTGATGTAGGTGAGATTAAGACTAAGAATGCGTTGGAGCAGATTTTAAAGTTAAGAGTTGAGAAGCGATCGCTCCTGTGAAATCCAATAAAATTAAGGCGATCGCTAAATACTCCTGAGTCGAGCAACCTTAGAAAAAACAATTTTCAAACCATCAGGTAAAGTAGAAAAGCTATAAGATTTTGTGATGTTTGCCAGTGCTTAAAAATGACGGAATTGCTTCAACAAGCGATCGCTAGTAATACTTTGACTTTAATTCTTAGGCATCAAACTTAGCGCGACTCACTTAGATAGAATCCATTCGACCGCATCAGGTAGGCGATCGCAGGTATAGTCGGGTTGGACGCGATGTTGATAGTTTCCAGCCAAAACCTTTTCCCCAAAACCGCTTTTAACTAAAATTCCTTTGCAGCCTGCATTATGTGCTAGATCGATATCTGTTGCTTTATCTCCCACCATAAAACTTCGCCTCAAATCTAAATCGTGTTGCCATGCTGCCGCAACTAACATTCCCGTATTAGGCTTGCGCCAAGTTGAGTAGTAATTTAAGCTCGGATTAATTCCACCTTCGGGTTTACTGAGGCTAGGGCAGTAATAGAGGGCATTTAAGTATGCTCCTGCTTGGACTTTTAGGAGATTTTGCAAGCGATCGTGCAAAGCTTCGATATGTGCTAGATCGTAATATCCACGGGCGGCACCTGCTTGATTGGAAACAAGGCAACAAAAGAGATTTCGATCGTTGAGCGATCGCACTGCCTGAGCCACACCATCTATAAGCACTAAATCTTCAAGATTATAGATATATCCCGCTTCTTGATTTAAGACTCCATCGCGATCTAAAAAAACACAGGGTTTAAGTATCATTAGAAGATATCCTCAAAACTCGCGAACTTTAGGTACACCGTCTTGCACTTCACCGACTAAAACTACATCGGTAACATTAATGAATAAGCCATTCTCTAAAACTCCAGGAATATTATTTAAGGCTTGCTCTAATTCTAAAGGATTGGGAATATCGGCAAACCTGACATCAATCACCATATTGCCCTGATCGGTAATGACGGGACCTGCTTTTTTTACTCCCATTCGCAGTGTCGGAACACCACCTAACTTTTCAATTGCTCTGGTAACTGGGGCGATCGCCATCGGAATCACTTCTACAGGCACGGCAAAAGTCGAACCTAATTTATCTACTAATTTAGAACTATCTACGACCACAATAAAAATATCAGCGAGAGTATCCACAACCTTCTCACGGGTATGGGCAGCACCTCCTCCTTTAATGAGATTTTTAGCAGGATCGACTTCATCGGCACCATCGATCGCCACATCAATTTTGCTCACATCATCCAAAGTGCGAATGGGAACTCCATACTTTTTACCCAAAACAATCGACTCAAAAGATGTAGGAATCCCAACAATATCCTTAAGATCGCCCGAAGCCAATCTTGCTCCTAACTCTTGAATCATAAAAGCTGCGGTCGAACCCGTTCCTAAGCCCACAACCATCCCCGACTTTACCCGTTGAGCCGCCGCAACCCCAACCATTTGCTTCATTTGCTTGATTACTTCTGGGGATGTCATGATAAAAATATGTTAAAACTGCTAGTTCATATTACCGTAATAGGCATACTGACCTCCCTTAAAGTAAATCTAAAAAGTAAATCTAAACTTAAATCATGACCATAGAACGCGGACATTTACTCACCGAGCAAGTCAATCCTAAAAGTGCAAACCTCGATCGCCTTGAAATTTCAGAGCTAGTAGAGCTATTTAACCAAGAAGATGCCTATGCTGTAGCGGCGGTGGGTAAAGAAAACGCACATATTGCGGAGGCGATCGGACTGATTGCGCAATCCATGCAACAAGGCGGCAGATTATTTTATGTCGGTGCGGGAACGAGCGGACGCTTAGGGGTGTTAGATGCTGCCGAATGTCCTCCCACATTTTGTACCGATCCAGATTTAATTCAAGGGATTATTGCTGGAGGGATGCCCGCTTTAGTCAAAAGTTCGGAAGCATTAGAAGATCGAGAAGCCGATGGAGCCGAGGCGATCGCTCAGGCAATGGTTACTAAAAATGATGTAGTGTTTGGGATTACGGCAGGTGGAACTACCCCCTATGTACACGGAGCATTGAAAGCCGCGCAAGATATAGGCGCAAAGACGATCTTTTTTGCCTGCGTTCCTACCGAGCAAGTGCCGACAAATTACGATCTCGAAATTCGTCCTTTAGTCGGTGCCGAAATCTTAGCAGGATCGACAAGGCTCAAAGCTGGGACAGCCACTAAGTTAGTTTTAAATACGATCTCGACAGGGGTAATGGTGCAGTTGGGCAAGGTTTTTGGCAATCGCATGGTAGATGTAGCGGTCACTAATTCCAAGCTGGGCGATCGCGCGACTAGAATTATTATGGATTTAACTGAACTAGGGCGATCCGAGTCGGCAAAATTACTGGAAAAATCGGGAAATCGCGTTAAGTTGGCATTATTAATGCACTGGACGGGATTAGATGCAAAGGCGAGCGAGCGGCTGTTGGAGTCACATCAAGGTAATCTCACTCAGGCAATGGGTAAATTTGCAAGTGATTCTAAGTAATTCTAAAAATTGGGTTCATAGATCGAAATAAAATTTGGCTTAAGTTCAGGGTTTAAATTCTACGCTTAAGTTAAAAATGATTTCTTAATCCGATCTTTAACTTAAAAAACCTACAAAAGTCAATTAAGACGCTAATATCTATGTATCAGTTATGTATTAGTTTTGCTTAGTTGACTTCAAACTTGACTTCTAAATAGATATGAATCCTTCAAGCAGCTCCGCCAATCGCTACAATGCCCTTGCTATCAGAAGTGGAAGAACGCCTTTTGAGGCAAAATTAATCGCCGACGGGCAAGCCACCCAAGAACAAGTAGATCAAGCCCGGAAAAAGAGCCAAGAATCAGGAATACCTTTAATTTCTACCTTAGAAGAAATTATTGGGCAATCACTTTCAGCTGGGATCGTGCGTTTTTACAAGCAAGTTAATCTATTTGAGCTAAAAGTTCTATACGGGCTTGACAGTATCGATCCAGCTATAGAAATTGAAAAGTTTAACCCTGCTAGATTAAGCGAACTAATTGATGCCAATGTCATTGCGATCGCCGCCTGTCGAGAGTGCCAAATCTTACCACTTACTAAAGATGAAAATAGTATATCAATAGCAGTAGTTTCGCCTAACAGTGCCAAAACCATTGACGAGATTAATAAAGTTAAAGCCCGCGAGCAAAATCTAACCATAAAACGGCGATTGATCTCCCAAGAAGATTTCCTCACCATTTTTGACCAAATCATCGATCTCCAAATTTCAAAAAGCAAGAGTAATGATTCTGTAAGTGAAAAAGACTTAGAAATTGCCGACTTTGATGACGGTGGTGCTACCCTAGCCGATATTGATGACGGTGATAATGACCTCGATAAATCCGTTGGTGAAGATTCTGCCCCAATTATTAAACTTGTCGATCAAATTCTAGTCCGCGCACTTAAAGAGGGCGTTTCCGATATTCACATCGAACCCCAAGAAAAATACTTAAGAATTAGGTTCCGTAGAGATGGGGTACTCCGAGAAATGATCGCCGACGAAGATAAGCAGCTACCGCGAAAAATTGTAAATGCTGTAACTTCAAGATTCAAGATTATCTCCGATCTCAATATCGCCGAACGCCGTAAGCCACAAGACGGCAAGCTCAAACGTACTTTTCAAGGACGCAGAGTAGATTTTCGTGTTAGCACCCTACCCACGCCCTACGGTGAAAAAATCGTATTGCGAATTCTGGATAACTCTAATACCCAACTTGGACTCGATAAGCTCATTACCGATCCCCATAGCTTAAAGATCATGCAAGACATGGCTACGCGACCATTCGGGCTAATTTTAGTTACAGGTCCGACGGGTTCAGGTAAAACCACTACACTTTATTCCACTCTAGCCGAAGCAAATGACCCTGGTATTAATATCAGTACCGCCGAAGATCCGATTGAATACAGCTTACCGGGCTTAACCCAATGTCAAGTTATTCGCGATAAAGGTATGGATTTCCCGATGATCCTCCGTGCTTTTCTCCGCCAAGATCCCGATGTTATTCTTGTAGGTGAGACTAGAGATAAAGAAACTGCTAAAACCGCGATCGAAGCCGCTTTAACAGGACACTTAGTTTTAACTACCTTGCATACTAATGATGCTCCCAGTGCGATCGCCCGCCTTGACGAAATGGGAGTAGAGCCTTTTATGGTCAGTACCGCCCTGATTGGAGTTTTAGCGCAAAGGCTTCTGCGTAAAGTGTGCGACAACTGTCGTATTCCCTATAACCCTACTAAAGAAGATATCGAGCAATTCGGGCTGCCAAAAAGTGACATGGACTTAAACTTTTACAAAGCCAATACCCTAGGTCATGCCGAACTTGCTGCCGCCAAAGCTGGAAGAGGTCGAATCTGCCCCAAATGTGGAGGTAACGGATATAAAGGACGGGTAGGATGCTATGAAATCATGAAAATGACCGAACGGTTACAAAGCGCGATCAATAAAGGCGCAACCACAGATGCGATCAAAGAAATCGCCGTAGCTGAAGGGATGAAAACCTTAATGTCATATAGCTTTGAGCTAGTGAGGGAAGGTAGAACTACTCTAGAAGAAGTCCTTCGGGTAACATATACCGATAAAGGTCGAGAGGCAGAAGAACGAGCAAAACGCAAAAGCAGTCTTGAATGCACTAGCTGTCATGCCATCTTAAAACCAGAAATGACAGAATGTCCATACTGTACTACCGTTAGAGATATTTAAGAGCGATCGAAACAACTAGAAACTAACCAATCAAATTAATTAAGTAATTATAAAAAGAGGAGAAAGCCCCTATGGTGATGGACTACATTATTGAAGACTTAATGGAAGAAGTGGTAGAGCGTAAAGCTTCCGATCTTCATATTGCCGCAGGACTACCTCCTTACATTCGCATTAGTGGGCACCTTACCCCAACCGATCGCGATCCTCTTACCCCTGAAGAAACCCAAAGATTGATCTTTGCCATGTTAAACAATAACCAGCGCAAAATCTTCGAGCAAAATTGGGAGCTTGATTGTTCTTATGGAGTTAAAGGTTTAGCAAGATTTAGGGTCAATGTCTATAAAGATCGGGGCACTGTTGCAGCTTGCTTACGGGCATTATCTTCCAAGATTCCCGACATGGATGATTTGAAACTACCGCCAATTGTTAAAGAGTTATCAGAAAAACCTAGAGGTTTAGTTTTAGTTACAGGACCCACAGGTTCGGGTAAAACTACCACGCTCGCAGCAATGATTCAAACCATTAATAAAACCCGCGCCGAGCATATTTTAACCGTTGAAGACCCGATCGAATTTATCTACGAGTCTGTAAAAAGCATAATTCACCAAAGGCAGGTTGGAGAAGACACAAAAAGTTTTGCCAATGCGCTTAGAGGTGCGCTACGCGAAGATCCAGACGTAATTTTAGTTGGAGAAATGCGGGATTTAGAAACGATTCAATTGGCAGTTTCCGCCGCCGAAACAGGACACTTAGTATTTGGGACATTACATACTAGCTCTGCCGCTCAGACTGTAGATAGAATGGTAGATGTGTTCCCTCCCGGTCAACAGGGGCAAATTCGCGTGCAGTTATCCAACTCCTTAGTTGCAGTATTGAGCCAAACCTTAATTCCTCGACTAAATCCTCAACCCGGTCAATTTGGGCGCGTGATGGCACAGGAAATTATGATTGTCACCCCAGCTATTTCTAACTTAATTCGCGAAGGTAAAACCGCACAGATGTATGGATTTATCCAAACAGGTGGTAAAGAGTCAATGCAAACCTTAGAGTCAGTTTTGGCAGATTTGTACAAGGAAGGTGAAATTAGTTTTGAATCCGCCATTTCTAAAACTTCCCGCCCCGAAGAATTACATCGCTTAGTTGGACCCAATCCTCCTTCTGTAATGCGTAAAAAAGCTATCTATGATCCTAAAGATCCATCCTTGATTAAGTCCCGTTCTATTGTTGGTTAACCATAAATATTACAGTTAAATATTCCAAAGGAAAAAATTATGCCTAAATATAAATGCGAGCTCAAAAATGCCCAAGGTATTACCGTTAAGCAGACGATTATTGCGGAAAATCCTAGAGAAGCGCGAGATAAAATGCGCCAACAGGGTTTCTCCATTGTCGAAATTAAGGAAGTAGCTGATGGCTTTAGCCTTGAGAAGCTTTCTATGTCTATGAAGAAAGTAACGGTTAAAGATCAAGCAATTTTTTCTCGCCAATTAGCAACCTTGGTAAATGCTGGTGTTTCTATTGTTCGTGGTTTAGGGGTTTTGACCGATCAATGTGAAAACCCTAAGCTTAAAGTAGCTCTAAAAAGTATTCTTGAAGACGTGCAACAGGGGGCTAACCTTTCCGATGCTATGCGTAAACATCCTGAGTCTTTCGATAAGCTTTATTGCGCTATGGTGCAAGCAGGAGAAGCAGGCGGTGTACTTGATGATGTGTTACAGCGACTTGCTAAACTTTTAGAGGATTCTGCTAAGTTAAATAACCAAATTAAGTCGGCAATGACTTATCCAGTTACAGTATCGATTCTCGCAGTGCTAATTTTTGTCGGGATGTGCGTATTTATCTTACCTACGTTTGAGGGTGTATTTAAGCAATTGGGTGGTGAGCTTCCAGTTTTTACCCAAGTATTAGTGAATATTAGTAATTTCTTGCGTAGTCCTAGCGTGATCATAATTCCCATTGCAATTTTTATCTTTGGGTTCATTTACTCGTTTATATACAGCACTCCTGCGGGCAAGCTTTATTTAGATGGACTTTTCCTAAAGCTACCTCTATTTGGCGACCTACTCAGAAAGACTGCCGTAGCAAGGTTCTCTCGTACTTTTGGTTCCTTATCTAGAGCAGGTGTGCCAATTTTAGGCGCATTGGAAATCACAGGTGAAACTGCAGGTAATCAGGTTTTAACTAATGCTTTAACTTCTGCGCGTCAAGTAGTTAGAGAGGGTGGACAGATTGCCCCAGCGATTGAAAAAGAAAATGTTTTTCCAGTAATGGCAATTCAAATGATTACGATTGGGGAAGAAACTGGGGAACTAGATAAGATGCTAATGAAGGTTGCAGACTTCTATGAAAATGAAGTAGAAGAGGCAGTAAAAGCTCTAACTAGCATTATGGAACCGATTATGATCGTGGTGTTGGGGGGAATGGTAGGTTCGATTCTAGTCGGAATGTATTTACCGATTTTCTCGATTATGGATCAGATTAAGTAAGTTCTCAATTGCTTCTTGATGGCGATCGCCACTACTAAAATTATTAACCCAAGTTATATTTGCAAGTTGATTTGACCGAAACCAAGTGCGTTGATGTTTAGCAAATTGCATTGTGTGCGTAATAGTTAGTTCTTTGGCTATGTCCAGATTTGTTTTGCCTGATAGGTAATCGCACATCTCGGCATAGCCTAAAGTTTTTAATAAAGGTAAGTCAGCACCATACTTAGTTTGAATAGCTTTAATCTCTTCCAGCCAGCCCAGTTTGAGCATTTGGTTAATGCGATCGCTCACTATTTTTCTATGATTCTCTGGCGTGTTAGTCCCAATTTGCACGATTGGATAAGTTGGTGGAGACTGAGATTGTTGGGCGGTCAGGGTTTTACCTGTTACATAGAAAACCTCTAATGCCCTAATTGTGCGAAATCGATCGTTTGGATGTATTTTGATGTCAGGATCGACCTGTAAAAGCATTTGATGGCATTGACTTTGTCCTAGGGCTAAAAGCTGCGATCGCAGGTCATGATTAGGCGCAACTTTAGGTATTTTCATGCCGCAGACGATCGATTTAAGATAAAGCCCAGTCCCACCTACTAAAATTGGCGTAATACCTTGATGATGAAATTCGCTAATTAAATTTTGAGCCTGTTCTTGGTATTCAGCTAAAGTTAGTGTGGTGTCGGGTTCGGCAATATCAATTAAATAATGGGAAATGCCCTGACGTTCGGTAAGATTAGGCTTGGAAGTGCCAATATTAAAATGTTTGTAAACCTGTCGAGAATCTGCACTAATAATTGGGGTCGTATTAATTGGAGTCGTATTAAGTGCTTGAGCCAGTTTAATCGCTAGGGCAGTCTTCCCAGTGGCGGTGGCTCCTAAAATTACAATTAAGCCATTTTTAATCAATTTTGACTATCGTTCTGGTTATTATTTTGAATATTATTCTGGTTGTTAAGGGGACGATTTAACGATTGGCGATGGGGTAAAAGCTTTGCTAAAAGACGGTTTAAGTTTTCCTGTCCGTAGACTTGGGGACTTGATTCGCTACCTTTGATAGACTCCTTAATCACAATCGAGGTCTCAGACTGATCGGAGGATGATTCGATAACTAATGTAGTTTTATAAGGTTCTTTATATTCAAAAGATTCTTTAATCTCTTCAGTAGTCTGAGGTGATGGCGATTGTAATACTTTAGTTAAATTCCCAGCAGTTAAATTCCCAGCAGTTAAAGTTGGAGCTTGCCGATCGCCCACAACTAAAAGCGAACCTGCTAACACCAATTCTGCACTTGGAATTGTTTGATTTAATACCGTGGTCATCGAACCTACGCATGCATTAGCCCCAATTGTTACTGCTCCTACAATCAAAACCCCAGTGCCAATCGTCACCCCTGATTTAATCTCAATTACGCCTTTATAGGCATGAATAATTGTTCCCATCCCAATGCAGGTTCCAGATTCAATCACGATCTGACTGTCAGGATCGGCTTGAATTAAAACTCCAGGGGCGATCGCTACGTTGGGGTGAATAGTGACATCGCCACTGACATGAAAGTCAGAGTAATTTACTGAATGTAGTGGCTGTAAAAGCATTATCTTTATTTTGCTGGTCTTTGCACCATGAGTTCTAAAACTCTGCGCTTGGATTTAGTATCAGTACCGATAACTCGGATGTATTCACCGCTATGGTCTTGAATGATTTGGTCTAACTCGGCGATCGCTGTAATCGTACCTACTGTCTGCCAAGAACCAGTTTTGAATCTGCGCGTATCAACATATTCGACCGTAACTCGATGTCCTTGGTTGAAAAGTTGATTTACTTGGGTTGCTAAATCGCTACTTAATGAACTTGATGATGTGTATGGAGTATTTACCTTATTTGAGGTAGTTACAGTACCAAAACCAACCGCCTTAGTAGGAGCATGATTTGCCTGAGGATTAACTTTGCCATTGGGACGTTGGACAATAGTTTCGACAATGCGGCGTTTAGATTTGGCATCGGTACCGATTACGCGCACATATTCACCCGTATGTTCTTGCATGATTTGCTCTAACTGAGCGATCGCTGTAATAGTTCCAGCAGTTTGCCAAGAACCTATTTTGAATCTGCGCTCATCTACCCATTCCACTGTGACTCGATTGCCTTGTGCCAAAAGTTGGTGAATTTGAGTAGAGATGTCACCTTTAGCTCCAAAACCTTTAGCTTCGATATTAGATGAATAATTGCCGTTTCCAGACGATCCATTAGAATTATGAGAATTAGGATGAGAACTAGGCACATACTTACCATTAGGTCGCTGCACGATAGTTTCGACAATCCGCCGTTTGGACTTAGGATCGGTGCCGATAATTTTGACGTAATCGCCTTGATGTTCGCTAGTAATTTGGTCTAACTGGGCGATCGCCGTAATAGTTCCAGCCGTTTGCCAAGAACCTGTTTTGAATCTACGCTCATCTACCCATTCCACTGTGACTCGATTGCCTTGGGTTAAAAGTTGATTTACAGTTCCTACTACATCCCCATGAATTCCTGAGTTGGAGCCTAAACTAGAACCATGAGCAGAAGACTGTGGGCTGGAATGATGGCTGGATGGAGCGGTAAAAGAATTAAGTGCCGAAGCATTAAATACCACTTTTTCATTGGGACGTTGGATAATTTGCTCTAAGACTCGGCGTTTTGCCTTGGGATCGATGCCAATTAACCGAATATATTCACCGCTATGCTCTTGTAGACAAGATTCTAATTCGGCAATTAC